>JALQTQ010000316.1 GCA_023263995.1 Akkermansiaceae bacterium
ACTCCCGCAATTCTACGGCGCAGTCGGCGCAGGTGGGATCCCAGAGGTTAATCAGGAAAGGGCTGCCATCGCCCGGGGGAAAGAAGACGGCTTTGCCGTCGGGTTGACGCGCCACCAGGGGCGGCATCGCGAGAGCCATCGGCAGGCGGATCCAGGGAGAAAGAACGGCCTCCGACTCCTCCAGTCCGCCTTGGGCGGCCGCGGGCGCAGGAGCGGCGGTGATCGGTTTTCCCGCTCCCGCCTCGCGATCGAGGAGATAGCGGCGAGCCGGATCCACCACCGGAAAATCCTGCCATTGGCCATCGGGCCAGCGCACCCGGAGCGAACGAAGGGAGGCCTCACCAAGACCGAAGTGCAGAAAGCGCGAGGACTGTCCGAGGAAGCCTTCGCCCGCCCGCAGGGTGCGGAGGAGGACGCGGCCATCGGCCAAACCAAGCTCAACCCGAGCCCCGATAGGGTCGAGGAAGCCCTTTTGGCGAAGACCAAACTGGACCCAGCGATCGTTTCGCGGCAGTTGGTTTTCGAGATAGCGAATCCGCGGAGCGGTGCGATTGGAAGTCCACACATCCATGAGCCCGTCGCCATTCCAATCGACCAAGGCGAGGGCTCGGGCATCGTCTGGAAAATCAAAGCCACTCAGTCCGGAAATGGTGGCAAAGCGGCGTTTCCCGAGATTGAGGAAGGCACAGTTTCGTTCCCGCCCGCTGAGCGATCCACCCTTGCGGAGGCGGTCGGTCATTTCCTCCCAGTGCTTGCGGTAAGCCGATTCCGGGGCGACCTTGAGATCGAGGCGGTCACCTTCGACCGGGGTATGCGACAGGACCTGCCGCCACCAGAAACTTCACAAATCGTCCGGGTCTTTCCCGGTCACGAAGCCGTTGGCCACCAAAAGATCCTCGCGCGCGTCGTTGTTGAGATCAACCGCAAGCGAGGACCAACTCCAGCGCCCCATCGCGATCCCGCTGGATGAGGACTCATCGGCGAAGGCGTTTTCGCCGAGATTGCGAAGCAGGGTGTTCCCGCGGGCCAGGCTGAGGAGGGTCTGGCGCACCTTTTCATCCTTGTCAGCGTGAAACCAATCCTGGCGGGCGATGCGATTGCCCGCTCCGGAATACATGTTGCTGATGTGGAGATCATAGCGACCGTCGAGATCGAAGTCGGCCGCCGTCACCCCCATGCCAAATCCGCCGTCCCGGACTCCCGGAGCTCCCGAGCGGTCGAGGAAATGCCCCCCACCCTGATTCTCGAAATAGTTGTTGGGTCCGAAATCATTGACCACGAAAAGGTCCTGGTCGCCATCGTTGTCGAGGTCCTCCCACACGCAGGTGTAGCTGTAGCGGTGGTTCCCAACCGCGAGCCCAGCTTCCTGGGTCACATCCGAGAACTGCCAGCCACCGTCGTTCCGCAACAAAAGGTTGGGCCCCCCGTTGGTGGCATCGTAAATCGGATAAGGATGGGGAAAGGAGCCACGCAGGGCGTCCGCCCCGGCCTGCCGCGAGGCGTAATACTGGCAGACAAAGAGATCGAGATCGCCGTCCTGATCGTAGTCGCACGAAGCCATCCCGAACCCGTGGGGAATGTTCTCAAGATGAATTTTTCGGGTGAAGTGGCCCGCCCCGTCGTTGGCAAAAAAGACCAAGCCCAGCGAGGTGGTCAAAACGGCATCGCGATCACCATCCTGGTCGAAGTCGAGAAAGAGAGCGGCCGAGGTGTTCTCGCGGATGTCGAGCCCGCTTGCCGGCGCTTCCTCCAGCCGACCCTCCTCGGTTCGCAACCACAGGCGGTTGCGCAACCCCGCGATTTGGCAAAGGTAAACATCCTCCCATCCGTCGCCGTTGACATCGGCGACCGAGATTCCAGTTTCCCCGAACTGATCGGGCTCAAAAGCCGCCGGGACCCGCTCCCGCCAGAAAAAATTCCCGGCGGTCAACTCGAGATCCTCCTGTGAGCCCTCCGGCAGGATCCCCGCCGTCCTTTCTCCGAAAAGTCTTCCGTGCCCGAGATCGACCACTGCCCCTTCGAGCATCGTGGTTTTAAGAAAGGTCAACGTATCGTCTCCAACCGCCCACTCCGTCTGCCACTTTCCATTGTATTCCGACAGGGTGTCGCCTGCCACCAGCACCGCCACCAACTCGGTGGTGGTGAGCGTGCGGTCCTCGAGTTTGACGCCCACGACCTTGAACTTGCTATGCGTCACCGCCCCTTCGGCCCAGCTCGAAGGCCATTCCCGGAAGGCCTGCAAGACTGCGGCGCGACCGCTCACCACTTGCTTCCCCTTCGTTCGGGGCCGGAACTGGAAGCGACCGTCCAGCGCCCGGGTCCCCTCTCCCGCAACATCTCCGAGCCAAGTGCAGTCGGGGTCAAGATGATCCTCGATCTCACCCTCCTCCACCGCACCATCCCACACGTGCGCCCATTGCTTCCAGCTCTTTCCGGCCTCCGCCGCGAGTTGCTCCTGCCGCAATCCCTGCTCTCCCGAGGCGACCGGGACGAGCGATCCGAAAACAAGAATGAGAGCGAAGCGAACATTCATGGCGGTCAACGATAGGAAAAATGCCGCCGAAAAAAATGAAAAAGGTGGAGTTCTCCGGGAAAGCGCCCCCTTGAGGGGTGGTCAAACCGTCAGGAACAAGCACTTGCTGGTCCCGAACGAGGGCGGCCCTCTTCGGGCGCAACGACCGTCACGAACCCGAACGCCGGGACCACCCGATGGTTCTCTCGGCTTTTTCCGTTGTCGATTTTGTCACCCCAGTCAGAATTTCCCTACCATTTTTTGAGCATCCATGCGCCTTCTTTTCCTCGTTCCCCTGCTGTTTTTCCCTGGCCTTTCCTTTGCCGCCCCGGTCGCGGTCGGGGATTCCTCGTTCGAAAGAAACGACCTCACCGCCGGGGGCTGGAGCAATGACCTTTCCCCGGAATGGCAGGAAACCGGTGGGCCCTCCAACGGGGCCGGATTCGAGGAATTCATCAATGGCTTTGCAGCCGAAGGAACAGACCATGTCGGGCTCAATGCCGGGCACATCATCTGGCAGGACCTCGGCGTGACCTATGAAGCCAATACGATCTACACCCTGACCGTGGCAACGGGACACCGGGCCGGGTCGACCAACGCCGGGAACCAGAGCACCTATTCGCTGGCCACTCCCGCCGGAACGACCTTCGCCTCGGCCCTCCTCGATGCCTCAACCCTTCCCCCCGGCACCTTCGCCGATGCCCCCGACCTCGTCTTTGACACCAGCACCAATCCGGCTGCGGTCGGCGAAACCATTCGCATTATTCTCAACGCAGGTGGCTCCGGGCGCAGCCATTTCGATGACATTCGACTCGATGCCACCCCGGGCGAGCCGGATGGCTCAGCCACCCTCTCAAATGCCCCGGCCAGTGCGCTCACCAGCACCTCGGCGATCCTCAACGGAGTGATCGACGACTTGGGCGATGCTGCACCGTCGGTGACCATTTTCTACGGGACCAGCGACGGGGGCACGGACCCAGCCGCTTGGGAAGCCTCGGTCACCCTCCCTGGCACGTCTTCCGGGGCCTTTTCCACCTCCGTGAACGGGCTGGCTCCGTCACAAGGCTATTTCTTCACTGCGCGGGCCGTGAATGCTTCGGGCACGTCGTGGGCCACTCCCT
>JALQTQ010000317.1 GCA_023263995.1 Akkermansiaceae bacterium
CCCGAGTCAACCGCACCACGCGGGACGTGACCTTCGAGTGCTGGCCGATCCACGCCGACCCCGACCAACCTTCGACCGGCGGGCAATTCCCAGACTGGCCCCAGACCTTCCGGCAAACCGACAACGACGGACGGGTTCCCACCGGTCACCTTCCCTTGATCGACTCTCTTTGGCGGAGCCAGCCGGTGGTCCGGGTCATCGATGAAACAAGTGGGGAGCTCATCCACGCCATGCGAATCCGGGGAAGCCGTTATCGCCCACCGACCTACGACAACTCCCATACTTACCGGGTGGAAATCGCTTATCACGACGACGTCATCTCCGAAGTCCGCCCCGGTCAAGTCCCGGTCCTCCCGAGCCCCCCGGCCATCAATCTCTTCCGAGCGACCCGGCCTTCCGTGATCACCGGGAGCGGATCATTTTTGGAATGGGACGTCTCAGCCCCGGCCACCCTGGCCATCGATCAGGGCATTGGCCCGGTCTTGGAACAAACGATCGACGGCATCGGCTGGCTGCCGGTCCATCCCTCCTCAGATACAACCTACACCCTCACCCTCAACGACTCACAGACCGCCACCACCACGGTACGGGTTTTCCCAGACCGGGCGGCATGGAACACCACCCACTTCTCCGCCGCTGAGCTGGCCGATCCCGCAGTTTCGGGATCCGATGCCGACCCCGACGGGGACGCCTTTACCAACGGTCAGGAATTCCAATTCCAGACCAACCCGCGATCAGCGGCCTCGCAACCCCGCCTTGCCGGCTCGGTGGTGAATCACAACGGCCTCCTCGAAATCCGCTTCAAGAGCTCTTTCCCGCTAGAACCGGAGGAACTGAACCTCCTCATCGAGGCCAGTGAATCACTTGAGGGACCGTGGACCCCGATGCCCTCCAATCGATACCTCGAAACGGCGAGGGACCACTATCCGACCGACGGCACCAGCCGGATCGGCATTCGGTTCACCGACGAGGTTTCGTCCACGGATACCCGACGATTCTACCGAGCCTCGTGGATTTTGAAGTGACTTCCCGCTTCTTTTCCTACTCCGAGGGAATTTCGTTCACAGTGTAGTAGGCATGCCGATGGAGCAATTCATCACCGTCCACCGATTTCAGTGCTCCAAGGTCGAACTCATGGCAGTGACCCTTGATCACTCCATCGAGATCGATCTCAGCCGAGAGCCCGTCCTTGGCAAGCCGGATCGCAGTCACTCTCGGCGTGGTCTGGTCGATTTCAGGACCACCATAAGCTCCGCGATAAGGATGGGTGAAAGTGGTGATGAGATAGGAGTCGGTGGCACTCCCGGAGATTTCGTCGACCGGCTTGGTGAACTCAATCCTGAAGCCCTTCGAAGTGATGGTCACGATCTTGATTTCGAAGGGCATTTCGCCTGTCCAATTCAAGCGCTCAAGGGCAAACGGCTTCAGTCCGCGGACCGGCCATCCACGGTTTGTCCCTCCAGCAAGGAGATTTCCTTCCGGAGTGAACTGTAAGTTGAGAATGCCGGTGGAGAGCTCCTCACGAAATGGGTAGCAGGCGCCCTGCCAAACCCCATTCACCTGTTCGGTGGTGGCCCGCATGATGATCGACTGGGTGTAGTCTCCGAGAAAGAGCTGGTTGTCAAAGGGACCGAACTTTCCCTTGGTCTCGTTTACTACAAATCCGGTGATGGACCGCCCCATGCGGATGTAGGGAAAGATCACAGCGTAGGGAATGAGCTCCGGAACCCGCTTGATTTCCTGAACGATCGTGTTTCCTTGCTCAGGCTCGACCGGCATCTCCAGCCCGGGCGCATAGGGATACCAATTGTAGCTCGCCGGGTGCCCCATGAAGCCACCCTCCTTGACGAACTTGAGACTGCAGGAACAATTCCAAGGTCCTTGGCTTTCGATGTAGAAGAGAGCCCCGTGCTCGTTAAACCCGATTCCCCCGGGGCTTCTCATGCCGCTCGCAATGGGAATACTTTTGCCGTCTGGCGTGATTTTGAAGCCCCAGCCCCGGAACAACTGACGGGAATGATAGGAAGCCGAAAGGCCCAGAGCAACGTAGAGATTCCCCTCAGGATCAAACTTGGAACCAAAGGCATACTCATGGTAACTGCCATACCCCCAAGCATCAGAAACGACATCAAAAGTATCGGCTATCCCATCACCGTTCGCATCACTGATTTTGGTCAACTCGCAGCTTTGAGTGACATAGAGAGCGTCATCTTTCCAAGCCAAGCCGAAGATCTCATCCAATCCGGTGGCATACAAATGGTAATCGGGCTCGGGGGGCGTCTTATCGATTCCAGAGACAAAGAAGACATCTCCCCTCCGTGTCCCCACAATCACGCGGCCGTCGGGATGCAGTTCGAAAGCCCCGGCTTCGATGACGAGTTCTTCGGTTATCGGCACCTGAGTAATGGGGTAATACTTTCGCTCGCGCTCTGCCGTCCCCCACCGTTCGCCCACCTCCTCGGCCAAGACCGGAATCACCGCCATGGTCACCAAAAGAGCCTTAAAGAATAATTTCATAGTTGATCGAGTAGTTGGATTTTCCTTTCGCAAGCGGAATGCGGACCAGAAGTTCTCTTTCACCTTCTCGGGCCGAGTCACGCAGGATGGTCTTGCCCCCGGAGAGGATGATTTTTAACCCCGGCACCGAGTAGCTCCCATCCGGGTTCGCCGTGACCGGACCTGCCAAAGCCCGAAAATAAATAAACCCTTTCGCGGGAGAATCAAAGACGAGACGGCGACGCAAACGACGGTCTCCGTCAGCCTCGGACCGATCGCTGATCGCAACCTCGCCGCTGTGATAGCGGAAGGTCGGGTTGCCAGACTCATCAAAGGCATATCCCTTGAAGGCGTAGCCGAAATTCCCCGGGTAAAGCGGATCGGAAATGACCGGATTTTCCTTGGTCGTCACTGGCTTCAACGGCCAAGGCATGGATTCGTCTTTCAACTGCAAGAAAGCCACCTCTTCGGCCAGTTGGATTGGCCGCCCGATGGGATTGAAATCACCCGCTCCCTGCGAGCGCCAATTGGCGGTCACGAACTCACCCGACCAGATTGCCGAAAGCGCCCCGTTTTGGGCATTGAAAGCGTAGCTCAGCCCGTCGGGATACCCCACCGCAATTCCGCGGTATCCCGCCCCTCGGCTTCGCCCCCGGTAAACACGCACCCGCCCAGTCACTTCCAACTTGTTCGGCTCGGAAATTAACCCCTTGGGGTCGCGTGCCGATCGCCCGAGTGAGAACTGATACCACAGAGCCCGTAACTGCTCGTGGGTGTTCCCATCGAGGATCTCGGTCTGCACCGCCTTTCCACCGGGCCAATAGTTGGGCATGATGATGCCAGGGCGATGGGCCGCAGGATCTTTCATAAATTCGTAGAACCAGCCCGGCTGAAGACGCTGGTAGGTCAGGATGAGATCATAGCCCTTCATTGCAGGCCCGTCCTTCCCGTTATAGTTGTGACACGAGATGCAGTTGAGACCGTCGCTGCCCAACAGGAGGTGCCCTCCATTACTCACCATCGGGCGATCCTCGCGACCAGGCGGAGGCAGATCGATCGGCGGCACTTGGTCGATCTCTTCGAGAAGATCCGGCAATCCTTCCAGAGCCACCC
>JALQTQ010000318.1 GCA_023263995.1 Akkermansiaceae bacterium
TGTGGGCCATGGTGGAAGTTCCGAATTCATTCAGTTGCATTTTGGCATTTTTCACCTTTTCGGTGTCTTCCGAATCTTCTTCCTGCCGAGACCATCGTGAATTACCATCATAGCCCCGGTTGTGGGCATACCAGCGGAGGGTGTGCCATAGTTCGAGGGCAGAAAGGTGCCGGACGCCAGACAGCGCTGCTGCAGCAAGGAGGAAAGGAGCAGGATGCCCCGGGAGGTCGAGGTCTTCCCGGGAAAGCACCCCCTGATGCTCCAGCCAGCGTTTGAGTCGTTCGATCCGCTGACGGGTGGAGCGGATGTGTCGTCGGGAGCGGCGCAAATCCCGTCGTTTTGAAGCAAGGCAATCGTCGGAAGGGAAAGTGACCACGCCTGTGGCGAGAATGTCAGGATGGAGTTGTTTTTCGATGGGTGAAAGAACGGCCCAGCCGATGGATGAATGACCAATATCGAAAGAAAGGTGGACCGGTTTTGGGCTTGTCATGGGCTGCAATTCCATCCAATGTCCGTCTGGAATCAAGACAAAGTTTGAAGCGCAAGTCGGCTCACTGCTTAGCACACCGTCAAGAAAAGCGTTTATTTCCCTCCGCCCCTTTTCTGCAGAATCGGGGCGGTGTTTTTTTGACTGACTTGAACAGAGCGTTCAGCCCTCAAGCTCCGCCTCGACCTTCTCAATCCGGGTACTGAGGTCTTCCCATTTTGAATAGGCCTTCTCGAGCTTTTGCGAGATCGCTTCGTAGGCTTGGGTGGTTTCGCGGAGCTTGTCGGGATCGGCCATCACTTCGGGGGATTCGAGGTGGGCGGTGAGGGTGGCCTGGGCGGCTTCGAATTCGGCAATCGCCTTTTCCACGCTTTCAAATTCGCTTTGCAATGGTTTCAGGACCTTGTTGCGTTTTTCGCGAAGGGCGGCGTCGCGTTGGCGGCGTTCCTTGGAGGACATCTGCGGCTGGCCGGGGGAGGCTTTGGCTGCGGGTGAAGCGGTGGCTTGAGCGGGCCCTTCGTTCTCCTCGGCTTCGATCTTGTCGAGGTAGTAGGTGAGGTTGCCGGCGAACATGCGCGGGTCGTGGCCGGGACGGAATTCCATCGTCTTCTGCACGATGGGGTCGAGGAAGGCGCGGTTGTGGGAAACGATGAGGAGGGTGCCGGGGTAGTCGATGAGGGCGCGTTGCAGGATGTCCTGCGATTGCATGTCGAGGTGGTTGGTGGGCTCGTCGAGGATGAGGAAGTTGGCGGGGCGGACGAGCATGCGGACGAGAGCCACGCGGGAGCGCTCGCCGCCGGAAAGGACCCCGATCTTTTTGAAGACGTCGTCGCCCCGGAAAAGGAAGCAGCCGAGGACGTCGCGGGCGGGCATGGACGAACCGCGGGTCTGGATTTTTTCGACGGTCTCGAGGACGGTGAGGGTGGGGTCGAGTTCGTCGGCGTGGTTTTGGTTGAAAAAGGACGGGAGGGTTTTGGGGCCGAGTTCGTGGTGACCGGAGGACGGGGCTTCTTCACCGGTGATCATGCGGCAGAAGGTCGACTTGCCGGCACCATTGGGGCCCACGATCGCGATTTTCTCGCCGCGGGTGACCTCGAGGTCGAGGCCCTTGAAGACGGTGAGTAGACCTCCGGCTTTGCCTGTGGGGTCGCCATATTGTTGGGCGGCCTTTTCGAGCTTGGCCACGAGGTGGGTGGAGGCCGGGGGATCGGGGAAGCGGAAGGACATCACCGCGTCTTCAGCGTCGATTTCGATGCGCTCGATCTTGGCCAGTTGCTTGATGCGCGACTGGACCTGCGAGGCCTTGTTGGCTTGGGCGCGAAAGCGGTTGATGAATTGTTCGGTTTTGGCGATCTCGCGGTCTTGGGCGATTTTTTGTTTGCGCAGAACCTCCTGGCGTTCCTTGAGTTGGGTTTCGTAGGACGAGTAGTTGCCGGTGAATTCTTCGGCGCGGCCGTGATGGAAGGCGATGGTGCGGGTGGTGAGGCCATCCATCATCGAGCGGTCGTGGGAGATGAGGATGATGGCACCGCGGTAGTTGCGGAGGTAGCCCTCCATGAAGCGCTGGGCGTTGATATCGAGGTGGTTGGTCGGTTCGTCGAGGAGGAGAACTTCCGGTTCGGCGAGGAAGAGCTTGGCCATCGCGATGCGCATTTGCCAGCCGCCTGAGAACTCACCGCAATCGCGATCGAAGTCTTCCGGTTTGAAGCCAAGCCCGCTGAGAACCGCATGGATCTTGGGCTTCATGCGGGCGGGGTCGTGTCCCTCGAGGCGGAGTTCGAGTTCCCCGATTTGGTTGAGGACGTCGGAAAAGGGGGCTGAGCGAGGGTCTAGCTTTTCCAGTTCTGCGGAGAGGCGGGCGATTTCCTGTTGGAGCTCGCGGGTTTCGGCGAAGGCCGAAGCGGCTTCGTCGAAAAGGGTGATGCCCTTGATGTGGATTCCTTCTTGGGGCAGGTAGCCGATGCGACAGTGCTTGGGTTTGGTGATTTCGCCGCCGTTGGGTTCGAGGACGCCGCCGATGCACTTCATCAGGGTGGACTTGCCGGCCCCATTGTGTCCGGCAAAAGCGATGCGCTCCTTTTCCCCGACGGAAAAGGTCAGGTCTTGGAAGATCACGCGGGGTCCGAATTCCACACGGAGGTTTTTGACGGCGAGCACGCGGGAGACCTAGTCGAGACCCGGGCGTTTTAAAACAAAAAGAAACGGGGTGCGACGGAGATCGGGTTTGGCGTCAAATCTCCGGGGCCTTCTTCTGCGGGGGCGGATCAAAGACCGTGCCGCTTGAGGAAGGGGACCAGTTCATCGACGCCGAAGTCGGCCAGCTTGAGATCGCCGACGGTCATGGAGGGAGCCGAGGTTGTGCCAAAGATTTCGCCCATTCGTTGGAAGGCCTCGCGGTCGGCGGTGACGTCGATGCGCTTGTATTGGTAACCGTTTTGCTTGAGGTAAGCCTCGACGTCGATGCACCAAGGGCATCCGGGTTTGATGTAGACGGTCATGTCGGTGGGAGGGCGAGAAAACTTGTCCCGATTCCACGGAAGATCAAAGGGAAATTCCGGGGGCTGGAGAATGACCAGAGCGAGTGGAGGCGAGCGGATCGGTTTATTCCACCGAAATCACCTTGGTTTTGGCCCAGTCGTCTCCGAGGCGTCGACCGTCCCCCGGTCGGCCGCTGCGGGTGAGAAGCACAAAACACTCCAAGATCCCGACCACAGGGATGGCGGGGAGGAGGTTTCGGAGGGCCCCGTTGACCCAATCGCCTGAGAGTGACGAACCGTCTTCTTTCACCGCCATGGTTTTCATGACCTTTTTCCCGAGACTCTGTCCTTCAAGGAAGGGCAGGCTGTCCCGGGTGAGAATCACGACCGCAAAGATGATCCACTGCACGGCCTCTGAGCCGGAGACCAGGTTGCCGAGGTATCCGAGACCTCCGGCCACCAAGGCATCCACCAGGCCGCCGAGCAGGCGTTTGACCAGATCGACCTCGACATCGTCCTGAGGAGTGGATTCCGGAACCTCTTCTTCCTGCTCCTCAGACTCCGCGATGACCTCGGCTTCCTTGGGCTGGGGAGGTTCGGGGTCC
>JALQTQ010000319.1 GCA_023263995.1 Akkermansiaceae bacterium
GTAATCGAAACCATACGAGCGCATTCGTTGGGCCAGCACACGGTGATTGTGGCGCATTTTCCCATTGGTCACCGGGTCGATTTTCGGGTCGGCGCTTTGCGGATAGGTCTGCAAGCCCTTGGCGGCCCAATTGGACATTTGAGAGAGATCGTCATCGATCAGGTGCCCTTTGCCGACCATGCCGGTTCGGTATCCGGCCTTGCGCAGCCACGCCCCGAGATGCTGGCCGTCGGTTTCAAGCTCGGTGTCGGAGACGCCGAAGCGACCGAGCGTATCGCGCGGGTAGCGGCTGAGGAACATCGAGCTGGTATTGCGGGATGGGTAACGCCCGGTCAGCAGTGAATAGCGTGAGGGACCACACACGGTGGATGACGAGAACGCTTGATTGAAATAGAGACCGGTGGAAACGAGCTCATCCATCGTGGGGGTGATGGCATCGCGTCCGTCAAAGCCAAAATGCATTCCCTCTGCCATGTCATCGACGTTGACAATGATGATATTCGGCCCGGTGGGCGCATCCTGGGCGACGACTTCGTAGTAGATCGAAGTCGCGGTGACGACGAGATCGAGGCGGCGATCCAGCGGCAAATCGAAATTTCGGGTTCGCAGTCCGCCGGTGCTCCCCGAGAATGAACCGAAGTTTGCCAGCGTGAACCGGTCACCGACGTTGTATGGACCACTGGCATTGGTGCCATCGAGAAACCACTGCGAACCGAGTTCCAACACGAGTTTCGCCGTGCCCAGTTCGAGCGGCGTGCTCCCGCCTGCGTCAGGCCTCGTTTCCACGGTGGCGGCCGAGCCGACAAGGAATTCATCGGTCGCGGAGGATCCGGAATAGCCGAAAGACAGGCCGGAGCCGTCGATCACCAGTCGGGCGTTCTTTGCAAGATTCTGGCCAGCCCTCATGGAGCGCATCGACACCGCCCCGCTCCCGGTCAGGGTGAGTGAACCGTCGATGAGCCTGAACTCTCCCGGGCCATTGGCGACGATACGGTCAAGAATGACGTCGTCACCATCGATGATGGCATTGGCCGGAGCCACCGGGACTCCATCCGGATTCCAGTTGGTTGCTTCGGTCCACAGCTGGTTCCCCGCGCCGTTGTCGAATCCTTCGGGTAGACTGGCAGGTGCCACCACCGCGAAAGTAAAGCCGGAGATGCCCGCTCCGGTCGTAGCCCCCATTCCAGGAATTTCCTTGAAGATGAGGGACTCGCGATTGGCAAGCGGCAGGTCCGCAAGTTCAAGGGTGCCGGTAGCATCGGTCAGGTTGTCAAAGTCACGCTCAACGGTTCCGACGGAGACCCGCATGTCACCGTTGTTCCCCTCAATGTATGACCAGCTTTTGAAAACAAGTTCGAGACCCGGGGGAGCGTTGAGTGTCCAGCTCAGGGTTTCCGGATCCGATTTGAGGTTACCGGCACCGTAATTCTGGCCATCGACTCGGTTTGAATTCTCGCCTTGGATCCCGATGCCGCCGCCCCCGAGCTCGCTGATGGCAAGATTTCCCCCAGCGCCGGAGTTCCGTCCTGTCAGAGAGAAGCTTTTTCCCAGCAAGGAGGCATCAGACACCGAGCCGATGTTGTCGCTGCTCCATTCATTCACCAAGGCCGAAAAATTGCCAATCAAACTGTTCGTACTCGCGTCGAGAGCAATCACCCCGGAGCTGTCGATGGCGAAGTCCAGCGTGATCGTCGCCGAGTTATTGCCAGACAGGACAAAGGGCGATCCGGTTCCCCTGTTGGCGAAGCTCACGACCGCATCCGATGCAACCAACGCCGCGGTGAAATCGAAGGTCATGCTGCTCAGAACAAAGCCCTGATTGTCGGCATCCGTCGCGGAATCGATGGTGAAGGTCCCAGAAACCTCCTGCGCAGAAACATCGACCGAGCCGACGTCACCGTCCAAAGTGTAGGCAGTGCCCGAGACGTTCATTTGCGTGCCTGCAGTGGCCGAAGCATTCGCATAGCCAACGTCCAGCAGGGTAAATCCCGCCCCTGCGGCCACGACGGAGGCGGTGATCTGTTCGTCTGCCCAATCGAGAATTTCCGAGTTGCCTCCTTGGACCGAAAGACCGATGCCGCTATTACTCAAGCGCAGACTGCCGCCGCCGGTGCCTGATCTTGACAAAACGATCCTGAATTGTTGACCCCAGAGCGCAGGATTACTGACCGTGCCGACCCAGCCGTTGAAATCGCTGACGTAAACTGCCGAGTCGGCGTTGGCACAGGAAGCCTCGAGGGTCACCCTGCCCGACCCATCCACCGTGAAGGCCAGCGTGATGTCACCGCTGTTTTGAATCGGACTTCGTTCCCCGGTATAGGAATGACTGAAATCAACCTTCACCACGGCTTGCGCCGCGGAAACCAAAAACCAACTGGAAATCAACGCGCTTAAAAAAGACCGGGTCATGGATTACGACAGAATTGCTCTCGATAGAGACGGTTCATGAAAGGGTCGGCCGGCAACTCACACAATCCGAAAATCCAATGGCGGAGTAACCCGACTGGAAAAAGACGATCAGAGTTTGACCAAAACGGCTTCCCATTGGGCAGCAGAACGTTCGTCAGGCCGTATACCTTGCATTCTCAGATAAGGACCGGTAGAGGGCTCGGCGAAAACCCAAAAGCCCCCCCGGCCTTTCATCAGGAGCGGCGGCGGCGCAGAAGAGCAAGGATCGCAAGACCACTGAGCAGGGTTGCGGAAGGCTCGGGCACGGCCACCGGATTGGTGAAGGTGGCAGTAAATCTGAGATCGCTGCCCCCTTGCACTGCAAAGTTGTCAGCGAGCGCCGTGCCGCCGCCATAGGGATTCGCGAGATTGTTTTGAAAGCCGAACCCGATGTCATTGATGCCGTTGACGCCCGTGTTCCTTGAAGAAATCACGGCGAAGTAGGTCGTGTCGTAGTTCAAGGTCAGATTATTGAATGTCCAACTCAGTTCCGTGCCGAGGGGGGCATTCGAAGCCGGGTCGAGGTCGATGGAGTTGGTGGAACTGCCGACAAAATTGGCGGCCCCGACGGGGCTGGCGTCATAAATCAGCAGATACGTCGTGTTTCTGCCCGCGACGCCCGACCCCCCATTGCCGGCCCAGAGAGAGAAACTGGTTAAATCGATGGTCGTTGTCGATGAACCGGGGTCTTCGATCATGCCGACACGAGGGGTGAACGACTGTCCCGTACCCGCGTTTCCCTGCGTCGTGCCATTATCAGGAGAACTGATCACAAAAGCTCCGTAAGCCGTCGGTGTGGCGAGCAGGAGTATCAGGGGAAGGATTTTTTGCTTCATATCTTAAAGATTTGTTTGGATTCCAGTTGGGCCGGGGTCACTAAGATCCAAGCCCCAATCGGCCGCAGGCTATTGCAGTGGCAACCGAGAAAAGTAAAATCAATTTCTGAGGGAAGCCGCTTTTTCAATCGGGATTTCTGAAATATCCCACACTCCTGCCCGGCAGGAGCATTCCTGTGAATTTTTGATGATTCCGAAGCACCAGGCCCGTGGCGGTGCCCAAAGTGCGCCGGGTGTGTTTCGATACGCCGGGAAATTCAGAGATCCCT
>JALQTQ010000031.1 GCA_023263995.1 Akkermansiaceae bacterium
CCCTCGGCGGCCTTCTCGAATTTCTCCATTCCCCGATCCAGGGTTCTATTAAACGACTCCTCTTCGGTGGCGAGGGTTTCCTTGACCACTTCGGCGCGGGCTTTGATTTCGGGGAAGACATGACCGAATTCGGCCACCAAAGTGTCGACCAGTTCGGCGAGAAACGGGGTGTCGCCGGTGAAGCCGAGGGTGCGACCGTACTTCACCGCGCGACGCAGGATGCGGCGCAGGACGTAGTTGCGTCCGGTGTTGCCCGGAATGATCCCGTCGGCGATCGAGAACGAGAGGGTGCGGATGTGGTCGGCGATGACGCGGAAGGCGACGGATTCCTCGATTTCAGGAGCCTCGTCGCCGGGGTAAACGTCTTGGTATTTTCTTCCGCTGAGTTCCTCCAATCGACGGAAGAGGGGTTGAAAGACGTCGGTGTTGTAGTTCGTGGGCTTTTGCGAGAAGTCGGTGAAGCCCTTGGTGTTCTGGATGAGGGAGCAGACGCGCTCGAAGCCCATCCCGGTGTCGACGTGCTTGGCCGGAAGGTCGCGGAAGGTCCCGTCGGCTTCGGCGTTGTATTGGATGAAGACGAGGTTCCAGATCTCGATGCAGAGGTCGGAGTCCATGTTGACGAGCTTGCCGCCGGTGTCTCCGTTCGGGGTCATGTCGACGTGGAGTTCGGAGCACGGCCCGCAGGGGCCGGTGTCGCCCATCATCCAGAAGTTGTCCTTCACGTTGCCGTTGACGATGTGGACCTTGGGGTCGAGTCCGGCCTCTTCAAAGTGGGCGGCCCAGAGGTCCCAGGCTTCCTGGTCGAATTCGGACGGGTCGCCTTCGCCCGGGGCATAGACGGTGGCGTAGAGCCGGTTGGCCGGCAGGCCCCAGCGTTCCACCACCAGTTCCCAAGCCCAGGCGATGGCGTCCTTCTTGAAGTAGTCGCCAAAGGACCAGTTGCCGAGCATCTCGAAGAGGGTGTGGTGGTAGGTGTCGTATCCCACGTCCTCGAGGTCATTGTGTTTGCCACCGGCGCGGATGCACTTCTGGGTGTCGGCGGCGCGGGGAGGAGAGTAGGGAGCCGGTTCGGAGCCGAGGAAGTAGGGCACGAACTGGTTCATCCCGGCATTGGTGAAGAGGAGTCCGGGGGACTGGGGGAGAAGGGAGGCCGAGGGCACGATGGTGTGTTGCTTCTCCTGAAAGAAGTCGAGGAAGCTCTGGCGAATCTCGGCGGAAGTCATGACGCGGGCTTTAGGACCACATTTTCAGGCAACTTGGAAGTGTTCAGTTGCAAGTTTTCCGCTTTCAATCCAGTCATGCGCGAGTGTCCGGAGTGTGGATTTCCCCTCGAGCAATTCGGGGTGCGGGTGTGCCCGAAGTGCGATGGCTTTGTGGCGGGAGAGGCACTCCGGGGCATTCTCGAAGTAGACGTGGCGCACGCGGGCGAAACCTGGGAGCAGGCTCGCGACAAGATTCTGGACGCACTCGACCAAGCGCTCGCGGGAGGCTTCCGCGGGCTCAAGATTGTGCATGGCTATGGCTCGACCAGCGGAAGTTCGATCATCGGGCCCCGGGCCACGGCCTACCTGCGTCACCTCGCGGATGAGGTGGGCGGGCGCTATGCCGCCGACCGCAGGAACCGCGGGGCCTCGGTATTGTGGTTGAACCGGTGATTGACGCGGAAGACCGTAAGGATAACCTTGGGCGCGATGATCTTTCTCATGGTGATCGGGATCGTGCTACTTTTGATCACCGTCTTTTTCGATGGTGACAGCCTTTTCTGAAGGTGGCATTTCAATCCTTCGGGAAGCTGATGCGCATCTGGTTTTCCTCGAAGATGATGCGACCGGCGCCGTGGGAGGCGATGTCGGTTTCCATCCATTTCAGCTCGGTTTGGAACAACTCGGCGAGGGATTCGAAGGAATCGCGGGTGAGGTAGAGGAAGCCCTGCGGAACGCGGGCCTTGCCGAAGCGCCCACCAGCTGCGAGGACGCCCCCGATGCGCCCGCCGTCTTTGTGGATGTAGGTGTAGAATTTGCCGTCCTCCTTCTTGCGACGCTCGATGCGGATGAACATCGAGACTGTTTGCGGAAAGCCCCTGATCTCACGTTCGATGATGATTTCGGCGCGGCCGCCTTCTTCCTCGTCGAAGCGGACCCAGACGCCCTTGATTTCCACGAAGTCGGAGAGGAGGCCGTCCTGTCGGGCTTCCAGGGTGTTGGCGAGCCAGGTGTTGAGTTGTCGCTCGCTGATGGTGACATCGGTCCGGCTTTTCGCGGCAGCCTCGATGAGGGCAGGCACGCTCACCGGGTTGGGCTCACGATCCTCGGGGTGCCGCCCGGTGAGGTCATCGAGATTCTGCGACTGCATGCCGAGAAAGACCCCGAATCCGAGGGCGCCGACAAAGACGACGGCGAGGAAGATGAAAATTTGCTTCATGAACAAGCCTCAGTCAAAAGGTTCAGGGGGGATGAGCCAACCACGAAAGTGGCGAAAGGGACGAAAAATTGAGGGGGAACCGCGGAAAACACGGGAGGGCGCACAAGGAAATGAAGTGGGGGGAGTCCGCGAATCCGCGCGAAGGAGCGCGGATCCCCTCGGGGGCTAAGGCGGGGGCAGATCCCGATGGATGCCGGCGTGGTCCAGAAGTTCGTTCACTTTTAGATTGGACGTATCGCAATCGTTTTCCAGAGAGATGTATGTGTTTTCGTCGCTCTGCGAGGGAGAATAAACGCGAAGGGCAATGCATTGAAAGCAGATCACGTAGTCTCGTAATTCATCGCCGCAGTAGGCTCGAATCCCATGTCTCGGCCAGAAACAGTATGCGATCGATGTGGAGGTCTTCCCGTTAATCCTCTGATGAAGATCCGCCCAGACTGAATTGACTTCGTTTGGATCAGTCGTTTCGAGTTTTCCAAAGAATCTGAAGCCGTGGAACTTCTGGTTGGAAGGGAGAATTTGAACTTCTTCAGGTAAATCCTTATCGGGAATATTCTCAGGAAACAGAGAGAAAATCTCCAGCCGCTCCGCATTTTGGAGGAATTCTCCGTGTTCGCCAAACCGCTCGCGGCGCAGCGTCTCGGGATCCGGTTGTTGCGCTGATTCCTGATATCGACAAGAGAGACAAACGACGGAGGTGAGAAGCAGGGCCAGGAGTCTCACGCTTCGCGAACGATTCAGTCCGTGAATTCTTGGAATCAGTTGAAGCTTCTGCGTCCTTCCGCCTCTTCCGTGGTTTCTTTTTGCGGAGCGTCGGAGGATTCCTGTTCCTTCGCGCGGATTCGCGGACCACCACACGGTCGGCAGCTTACTCGGACTTGGATTCCTTCTTCGCTGGTTTCTCGGACTTTTCCTTCTTGGGGGCGGCGGCTTCGGAGGCCTTTTTCTCGCCGGCCTTGTAGGAATCCGAGCGGTAGTCGGTTTCGTAAAAGCCGGAGCCTTTGAAGATGATGCCGGCTCCGGTGCCGAGGAGGCGTTTCACCGTTCCGTCACATTCCTCAAGCGGGCAGTCGGTGAGCTTGGGATCATTCATGCTCTGGAACACCTCGAAGACGTGTCCGCATTTCTGGCATTGATAATCGTAGTTGGGCATGGTGTTGGTTTTAGGAAAGTTCTTCGGGGAAGTTCGCGAGCTCCCATCCGCTCATGCCGAGTTCGTCGGCCAGTTCCTTGAACTCGGCCAGTTCGGCGGGGGAAAAGAGGAGGCCGCCGGCTGTTTCGGTGCGTTTGCGGAAGGAGGCTTCGATCTGGCCGGGGAGGAGGCACTTTTCGTTGCCGTGCCCGAGGATGTCATCGATGACGGCCTTGAGGTTGGCGGACTGCGAGCCGTGCACGAAGGAGCCGCTGTTCCAGGCGTCGGGATGGATGACCTGGAAGTAGAAACAGGAAGTCGTTTTGGTGCCCTCGCGACCGCGTTCGGTCGGGAGGTTGCCGCCGATGAAGCCGCCGACCAGTTCGTTGATCAGGGCCATGCCGTATCCCTTGTGGGCGCCGAAGGGGAGGAGGGCCGCCACCTCGTTGGGGTCGGTGGTCTCCTTGCCGTCCTTGTCGACCGCCGCGCCCGGAGGGAGGGGTTTGCCTTCGCGCTTGAGCTGCTGGACGCGGCCCATGGCCACGGTGGAGGTGGCCCAGTCGATGACGATGGGAAAGCCGTTGGCGTCCTGGGTCGGGAAGCCCCACGAATGCGGGTTGGTGCCGAGGGTGGGGTGTTTCCCGAAGAAGGGCACGACCTCGGCGAGGGTCGAGGTGCAGTTGGTGTAGGCGAGGTAGCCCTTTTCCGCGGCCTTCATCACGTATCCGCCACCCCAGAGGTAGTGGAAGGCATTGTCGATGGCGACCTGCCCGATGCCGAACTCGTCGGCCATCTCGATGCAGCGGTCGATGGCTGCGACGGCCACGGCCTGGCCGAGCTTCTTGTGGGCGTTCCAGACTTCGGACGCCTTGAAGCGGGAATTGACGACCTCGATTTCCGCGCCGGGCACGCAGCCGCCGGTGGCGGACCCGAAGAGGTGATCGAGGTGGAGGGCCTTGAGGGCGTTGTGGGTGCGGATGCCGTGGCGGGTGGCATCTTGGCAGACCGAAGCGGCCACGGTGGATTCCTCGAGGGTGTACCCGCGGGCCTGATAGGCGGCGGTGACGAGTTGGTCGTGAAGATCGGCGGGGACAACGTGGAATTCGCTCATGGCGGGGGGGAGTGAACTTTGAACCGTGAGATTTGAACAGTGAAATTTGAAGGGGCCGCGAATCAACGCGAAGGGGCGCGAATCGGCTGGGGTTGCGGAGGGAAGGGAACCGCGGAAGGGGCGGAAGGACGCGGAACTGCCAGATCGATCGGAGGAGAGGGGGCGGGGAAGGTTAGGAATGATTCTCGTTACGACCGGGGTCGTAGGAAGGGCCGACATTCGAGTTTGGCAACTGAGTCGTGGAATGGCGACTGATTCTGAATTTCTTTTGAAATCCTTGATTTGACAGGTGAATCGAAAAACTGTTCATCTGAGCGGGTTGAATGTAGTCAGAACAGCCGAATTTTTTGCTGGAAGCGGTCTTGTCACCGAGGGGCTGAAGGGGTTGTCGAAAGTGGTTTGGGCTAATGACATTTCTGAGCGAAAGGCGAAGATCTACCAGGCAAATCATTCCGGAGAGTTTCAGCTTGCGGACATTTGTGAAATCAAAGGTCACTCAGTTCCGCACTGCGACCTATCTTGGGCAAGTTTCCCATGCCAGGATCTTTCTCTAGCGGGTCGAATGGAAGGAATCAAAGCAAGTCGCAGCGGGATGTTCTGGGAATGGCTGCGAGTCATCGATGAAATGGAGGAGCAACCGAAAGTGATTTGTTTGGAGAATGTTGTAGGTTTGGTTGCCAGCAATGGAGGGGCCCACTACCGGGCACTCCACGAGGCGTTGACAACCCGGGGCTACCGGGTTGGCCCTATGATGCTTGATGCCGTTAATTGGTTGCCTCAATCCCGCCGCCGGATTTTCGTGGTGGCCATTCGCGCTGAATTCGATATTTCGGAATTTACCGATTCGGCACCCAACTGGACGCATTCTCCCGGGGTGGTCAAGGCGGCAAGCGGCCTCAAAAATCTTGTCTGGTGGTCTCTACCGTTTCCTGCCGCCCCGGTGCAGGGCCTCTCCGACATCATCGAATGGAATGCGCCTTGTTTTGACAGTGACCGCACGAAATCACTTCTTGAATTGATCCCGGACCACCATCGCCGTCTCCTTAACCAACATGCGGCAGTCATGAAACGAGTAGTTTTCCCAGGTTACCGGCGCACCCGCTCGGGCAAACAGGTTCTGGAACTCCGTTTCGACAACCTCTCGGGTTGCCTTCGCACGGCGGAAGGAGGGAGCAGTAAGCAATTCCTGATTTTAGCGGACCATCAACAATTCTCCGCGCGCCTTTTGACCCCTCGCGAAGCCGCCCGCCTCATGGGGGCTCCCGATAGCTACCAACTCTCCCAGAGCGATAACGATTCATACAGTGCCATGGGTGACGCCGTGGCTGTTCCGGTCGTTCAGCATCTTGCGAGACATCTTCTCGTTCCTCTTACGAACGCAAAAATTTCCGAAAATGGGTCTCCTCGAAGAACTGCAAACTTTTGCCTCCAGTCGTAACTTTCTTGGTAGTAAAGGCCCTCTTTGCGTGGCTCTCGTCATCACCGATGTCGCGAAGAAAGACGGGCTTCCACTTGATCACAGCAAACTGCTCACGGAAGCAAGCGGACAGGTCAAAGGACTGGGCAAAGCCGGAGTTCAAAAGGTTCTCAAGCGCCACCACATCACCCGGGTCCTTGCTTCCGAGGGAGGCCGAACGAGCCGAGGCAGTATTGGCAATATGCAGGACTACGTCATCTTCCTCAATCGTCTTCAAGAAACCGTGGCGGTCGATTTGGAGAAAGTGGAACAATGGTGGATCGACCGGGTTCGCGAGTATTTTGCCGCATCACCCCTCAAGCTGAAAACCGACTCTGGATCTTCCCTCCGGACCTGCTTACGGTCGGTCTTCTCGGAGGCCGAGAAACGGCAGGCTCAGGCACCAGGTTCCACCCTCGTTGGTGCCGTGATGCAACATCTCGTCGGTGCCAAACTTGAGGTCCTCTATCCCGATCAAAAACTGGTCCACAACGGCTCTTCGGTGGCCGATGCCCCCACCAAACGGGCCGGGGATTTCGAATTGGGAGACTGCGCGATTCATGTCACCACCTCGCCCTCCCTTAGCCTTCTGGAAAAGTGTCAGGCCAATCTCAATCAAGGCCTTCGCCCTCTCATCATTTCCAGTTCGGCCGGAGCGATGTTTGCCGAGAAGTTGGCCTCCAGCCTCGGCCTCGAAAAGCGAATCGACGTTCTCGATATCGAACAGTTCCTCGTTGCCAACATCTTCGAATGGACCGGCTTCGACGCAAAGGAACGGAAAGCCACTCTGCAAGACTTGATCATCCGCTACAACGCCATCGTGGAATCATGCGAAACTGACCCAAGTCTTAGGATTGAATTGGCTTGATCTGGTGAAGAAACCGTCGCCGACGGGTCACTCCACCAACAAACAGGCTGAAAATTATCGGGGTCGCTGGGAAGGTCGGCGGTGTAGGTCGGGACAAACTGGCACATGCCGAGGAAGATCTGCATCACGGGAAGGCCTGCGAGCTTGGCGATCCAGATGATCCCGAACCGGAGTTTTTAAGGCTGGTTTTGCGGAGAGGCGGGTTTCACGAGGAAGGCTTACTCCAGCTGCTTGAGGTTTTCCACGAGGGTGCTTAGGCGGGGCTGGGTGTTTTTGCCGACGGTCTTGGCCTTCTTGATCCAGGCGGCGGGGAGGGCCTTGGTTTCGCGCAGCTGCATGTAGATGTTGGCGAGGTAGCCCTGCTCGGTGACGCTGCGGTCGGGGTCGGTGATTTCCGTCGCGAGGGTCTTGAGGGCGAGGTCTTTTTCCCCGAGGCGGTAGAGGGCCCAGGCGGCTTGGGCGCGGAGGATGGGGAGGGGGTCTTTCAACTTCAGTTTCAGGACGTCGGCGGCGGGCTTGGCCTTTTCGCCCAAGGTGGTGAGGCCGGAGAGGGCCCAGAAGCGAATGACGGGGTTTTGCGATTCGGTGGCCTTTTCGAGAGCGGGGAGGTTCTTGGGATCGCGGGCCGAGGCGAGGAAGGCGAGGTCGAGGACTTCGGCGAAAGGGAAGTCGTCGGACGAAACGGCGGAGGCGATGGGTTGGTCACCGGCGACGACGGGGAAGAGCGGTTCGGGGACCAGGCCGGTGTCGCGGATCTTGGTCATTTGCGCCTTGAGGGCGACGCGCATTTTGGCGAGGCGTTCGGCCTGGGCGGGGTCGTTGGCCAGGTTCTTGATTTCCCAAGGGTCGGACTGGGTGTCGAAGAGTTCCTCGGTGACGGTGTCGTTTTCCCAGAGGGCGGCCTGCACGCCGCTGAGCTTGCCGTCCTGCCAGGCCTTTTGCCAGGCGACCCAACCGGGTTGTTGGAATTGATAAAAGGAATAAGGAGCGGTCCAGAGGTGGGGGTGGAAGTGGCGGACATATTTGTAGCGACCGTCGGTGAGGCCGCGTCGCATCCCGTAGATTTCATCGAAGCGGTCGGCGTAGAGGAAGGCGTGGTTGTCCTGGGGTGGGTCCTGGCGGTTTTGGCCGAGGAAGGCGCGGCCCTGCATGTGGGGATCGGGCGCGACCCCGGCGAGGGAGAGGAGGGTGGGGGCAAGGTCAACGAAGGAGACCACTTCATCGACGGCCTGGCCGGGCTTGAAGGGCGAGAGGTGCTGCCATTTTTTGGGGACGTGCACGATCATGGGGATGCGCACGCCGGTGTCGTGCAGGTAGCGCTTGCCGCGCGGGGTGGGGCCGCCGTGGTCGCCGTAGTAGAAGATGATGGTGTTGTCGGCGAGGCCGTCCTTTTCGAGCTGGGCGAGAATCCCACCGATGCGTTGGTCGGTCCCGGTGAGGATGTCGTGGTAGCGGGCGACATCGCGTCGGACCTCGGGAAGGTCGGGGAGGTGCCCGGGGAGGTCGAGAGTCGTGGGGTCGAGGCGGGTTTTCCGGGGGACGAAGCCCGATTGGCGGGCGCTCTCGAATTTGGGTGGGAAGAGCGAGCTTTCGTGGCAATTGGTGAGGTTGAAGATGGCCATGAAGGGAGCTCCCTCCGGACGATTTTTGTAGTGTGCCTTGCTGGAGCATTCGTCCCAGTGCTGCTTGTCGTTGCCGGCGATGTTGTAGTCGGTTTTGGAGGCGTTGGTGCAGTAGTAGCCGGCCGAGCGCAGGTGGTGGACGTAGGTCTTGAGGTCCGACGGGATGGCGTGGCGGCTGCGCATGTGCTGGGTGCCCATGGCGGGGGAGTAGCGTCCCATCAGAATGGTGGCGCGGGCCACCGCGCAGACCGGGGCATTCGAGTAGGCCGCGGTGAAGCGGTGGCTGCGGGCGGCGAGGCGATCGAGATTCGGAGTTTTGGCTTGCTGGTTGCCGTAGCATCCGAGCCAGTGGGAGGCGTTGTCCTCGGTGACAATCCAGAGGATGTTGGGTTTGTCGGCAGCGAGGGCGGACTGGAGAATCAGGAGGAGGCAAACGAGGGTTTTCATCGGAGAAAATTGTCGGGCATGGAAGGCTGACAGGCGAGGGAAGGGCGAGCAAAGGAATTCTTTCGGCGATGGCGGTTTTGGCGTCGCGCATCGCCTGGAGAATCCGGTCTGCTGGGGAAAGGCTTGTCGTGGCGGGTAGGTGGGCTATCTCTTTCCACCATGGTTCGGGTTTTCGTTTCCGGTTGTTATGACATTTTGCATGCGGGGCATTTGCAATTTTTTGAGGAGGCAAAGGCTCTGGGGGATCATCTCACAGTGTCCTTTGCCAACGAGGAGATTCTCTGGAACCACAAGGAGCGGAGGCCGTCTTTGCCCGATGATCACAAGGCGGCCCTGCTGCGCTCGTTGGAGATGGTGGACGAGGTGGTCTCGGGAGACGGTCTGGTCAAGGGGCTGGATTTTGAACCGATTTTCCGCGAACTGAAGCCGGATATCCTGGCCGTCACCGAGGATGATCAATACGGAGCGTTGAAGGAACGGCTGTGCGAGGAGGTCGGGTGCCGCTATGTCCGTCTTCCGAAGACGCCGCCGGTTTTCCAGCCGATTTCCACCACCGAGATTCGGAGTCGGGTCAGCGGGTGCACCGAGGCTCCGCTGCGGGTGGATTTTGGCGGGGGATGGTTGGACGTGCCGCGGCATGCCCGGGACGGGGCCTTCATCGTCAATTGTGCCATTTCTCCCCGGGTGAGTTTGCGGGATTGGCCGTATGAGCAGAAGGCTGGGTTGGGCGGAAGTGCGGCCTGGGCCCTGCTCAACGGGCGGAATCCGGTGAAGGCCGAACTGGATTTGGGGGTGGGTTGGCAGGATCCGGCCGTGATCCGCGAAACGGGAGTGTGCGTCTGGAAGAGCGGGCAGAAGCCGAGGTTGGACTTCAAGCGGGATGGGGCCTTTCTGGAGGGGCGGATGGGACTGAAGTGGACTGGACAACAACACGACACCCCGGGATCGGCCGACTTTGCCCGGGACTATGACCTTATCGAACAAGCCGGTGCCATGGCACGAGAGGCGGTGATGGCGGAGTCGCTGGAGCTGCTGGCGGATGCCGTCATGGTGTCCTACGAAGCGCAACGCAAGGAGGGCATGGCGGAGCTTCCCGAGGTGGAAGGAAGCGTGGCCCGCAAGTATTGTGGCGGAGGCCACGGGGGCTATGCCTTGTATCTTTTTCCGTCGGGTGAAGCGCGGGACCGGACCGAGGGGATTGTCCCCGTCGAGCCTTGGTGTGATTGGTGATTAGGGCCGGGTCAGGGTCATCGAGCCCTTGTCGCCGTTGCCCTGGTAATGGAGATGGAAGCGCTGATTGGTCACGAGACCCTGGACCGAGTAGGTCCCGAAGTTGTTGGGTAAGGTCATTTTTCCCTCTACCGGGAGGCTGCCATCTTTTTTTGGGGTGGCGGTGATGGGATGGGTGTAGTCGCCGAATTGCAGGAGGCCCCAGCCGGCGCGGTATCGGAAGTTCCAGTAATCGCCCTCGGAATCCCGGGAAACGAGGCACCAGAGTGGGCCGTGGTGTCCGTTGACCTCGCTTTGCCAGTGGCCTTTCCACGGGCCGAGGGGACCGGGGAGCGGCTTGCTTAGCGTAGCCTTCCGGAAGTCTCGTTGATAGGTCGAACAAGATGCCAGAGAGAGCGCGATGGCGAGAGGGAGCCAAAGCATCTTCATCGGTCAGAGGCAGATGCGCTTGAAGAGTTCGTTGAGTGGGAGCTGCATCCCGATGTAGAAATCGCCGAACTCAGCGAAGCGCGCCGAGACTTCGTCGAAGCGCATCTCGTAGACGATGTTCTTGATTTCCATGGTGTCCTTGGCGAGGAGGGTGACGCCCCATTCATGTTCATCGAGTCCGGTCGAGCCGGTGATGAGCTGGAGGATTTTTCCGGCGTATTTCCGTCCGGTGGTGGCGTGCCCTTTCATCAGCCTGGCGCGCGCCTCGTGGTCGAGGGAATACCAATTGTAGTCGTCGTGTGGTGAGCGGCGCTTCGACATCGGGTAAAAGCAAATCGCGGGCCAGTCGGGCAACACCGGATAAAGGCGGTGTTGCAGGTAGTGTTTCATGCGCTCATCGAACTCGGCGAGGGCTTCGTTGAATTCCGGGCTGCCTTCGGTGAGGCCCTTTTCCCCGATCAGGGTGTCCTGTGCATATTGTTCCGAGGTGGTGGTGTACTCCGAGCGCTCGGTCTGGGAAAGGTAGGAGTAGGTCGGGGTGAGGACATCGGGCCCGAGAGCGAGAGTGAGGCGTTTTTCGAAATGGGTGGCGTCCTGGAGGTCGGGCGTGAGGAGCATGAAGCCGAGGTCGGCCTTGGGGGTCGCCACCGCAAAAACGAGGAGCTGAGTCTTGGGATGGGAACGAATTTCTTGGACCAGCTGGCTCAGCTCGGTCTTGGCCTCCCGCTTTTCCGATTCGGAAAGGAGAGACCACTGGCTCTGGTCGATCGAATAATAGAGATGCATGACATGCCAGCCTTCGGCGGGCACGAGGGGGGTGATGGAGTCGGACATAAATTCAGTTTTTTGGGAGGAGTCGGGAGCCCACGCGGGCCTTGACGATGGGTGGTTCGGGGGCGCCTTCTTCGGTGATGACGAGGGACCACGGGTCGATATCCCCATTGAGATAGGGGTGCAGGTCGGGGGCGTTGCGGAAGCCGGCGGTGGAGTGGATCTCGATCGTGGAGTCGCCGCTGGCGGTGAAACGACCGTCTTTCACGACGAGATTGACGGTGTCACCAATGAGGTTGTCATCCCCGTCCCGAAAGCTGGCTTGCAGGATGGTGGATCCGCTGGATGCGAGGGTGATGGAGGCGCAGGGGATGAGCTGCGCTTCGATGACCACGTCTTCATCCCGGTTTGCCCCTTCCCGGACCGGTTCGCGCCACCAGGTTTCGACTGCTGCGATCGAGACCGAGCTCCCCTCGGCCGGAAAGTTCTTGGTGAATTCAACGAGTTCACCTTCGGGAGCCTCGGAGTAGTAAGTTGAGAGCCCCCAAGCGAAGACCCCGGCAAGGCAGAGCAGGACCGTGGTGAGCGAGATTTTTTCAAAGATGGAAGAAGGCGCTTGGGATTTCGATGAGGTCGTCTTTTTTTTCCGGACCGACCTTTCGGTTTTCGCGGACTCGGAGGTGGTTTCTGCGACTGGTGCGGTTTCTAGGGCGTGCGGAGAGTGGGCCCTGGCTTGGGTCTTTTTTTGGTTTGAGAGGGGTCTGGGGGTTGGCGTGATGGATTCACCGAGGCTCAAGTCCTCGTCATCGAGGTCCCAGTCATCTTCGGGGAGATCAGAGGAGGGGGAAGCATCTTCGGTCATGATCGTGTGTGGAAGAGCTAACCACCCGGCGGGGGACTTGCAAAGCGTGAATCGAAGCGACAAAAATTGGTTGCATCCGCGGGGGCCCGATTAGAGAGTCCCGGCGTTGAATCATGGCTGACCTAGAAGACAAGAATCCCGAAGGAGTCCCCGGGAAGTATTATGTGGACTCCCAGTGCATTGATTGTGATCTTTGCCGGGAAACCGCCCCGGACAATTTCCAGCGTTCGGATGAGGAGGGATACTCCTACGTTTTCAAGCAACCCGAGAACGAGGAGGAAGAGGCCCTTTGCATCGAAGCCATGGAAGGCTGTCCGGTGGAAGCCATCGGTGACGATGGAGAAGACGCCTAATGAGCCAGGGTCCGGAGAAGGGGCGGCGAAACAGCGAGAGCGGAGCGCCGGATGCGCGGGCGATGCGGGCTGAGGTTCTCGGCCAGTGGGTCGGGGCTCCCCGTCCTCTCGACCTCAACCGAAACGTCACCGAAGCCTCCGTCCATCTTGAGGCCATCTTGGAAGGGATTGGGGTTTCGGGTGGACTCGATGAGGAGCGGGTAAAGAAGGCGTGGGCTTCTCTGGCCGGCGCGGTCGTGGCTCGGCAAACCGAGCCCGTATCCTTGCGAAAAGGGTGCCTGACCCTTCGGGTGTTGCAGCCGGCGATGCGATACCACTTGGAGCAATTGAAGCCGGGACTCCTCCAGCGGTTGCAGAGCGAGTTGGGTGAGGCTAATGTCACCTCGCTCCGTCTGACCATCGGCTGAGCGAAGAATCGATGAAATACCGCTCACTGCTATTTGACTGGTCGGGGACTTTGGTGGACGACCTCCCGCCGACCTTGCATGCCACCAACGAGGTTCTGGAGCACCATCAGGTGGCACCAATGTCGCGCGAGGAATTCCGGAAGCGGTTTCGATTGCCTTACCCTGAGTTTTACGAGGAAGTTCTTCCCGGGGTGGCCCTTGAGTCGCTGGAGGACATTTTCCGCAGCTCATTTCGTCAATCGCCGACCAAGGTCACGGTCTTGCCGCACGCTCGGGAAATGCTCGATTGGTGTCGCGAGGCGGGCATCCGCTGTTTTGTGCTCTCGAGCATGGATGTCGGGCTTTTCACCCGGCAGGCCCACGACTTTGGTCTCCACGGTCATTTCGAGGCCATCTACGCCGGGGTGATCGACAAGCGGGAGCGGATTGGCGAGATCCTCGAGAGGCATGATCTTCCGCTGGAAGAAACTGCCTTTGTGGGGGACATGGTGCATGACGTGCACACCGCCAAGCATGGGGGCATTTCCTCGGTTGCAGTGGCCACGGGATACGACCCGGTGGAACGTCTCGCGGCGAGTGAGCCCCATCATTTTTTCGATCATTTGGGGGACTTCCGGGAATGGCTCAAGGGAACGGCAGTGCCAGAGCAGTTGGCGGAATGAAGGATCAGATCATCATTCGTGGGTTGCGCTTCAGCAGTCGGATCGGAGTGCCCGACGAGGAGCGGGCAGAGCCACAGACCCTGCGGGCTCATCTCACCATGGAAGTGGAGCGGTTTCCTCAAGAGGATGAGATTATCGGAACGGTCGATTACAAGGCGGTGGCTGACCGGGTGGTGGCGTTGGCCGGGGTAGGCGAGCGGAAGTTGATCGAGACCCTGGCTCAGGAGATCGCTGGCACGGTGCTGGGTGAATTTGCAGTCTCGAAGGTTCGAGTGGAGATCGAGAAAAAGATTTTGCGCGAAACTGATTGGGTTGGAGTCGTGATTGAGCGAAGTTCTTCGGAGGGAAATTGAACATGTGGCGGTCTGGCTTGTCCCTATGGATGTGACCAAGGGAGCCCGACTTGCGACGATCATCGAGTGCATGCCAGAGAAGTCTGCTGAACCTTCCATCACCGACGAGGATGCTGTCTTGGTGGCGCGGACCCGTGGGGGCGAAGCGGCGGCTTTTGAGGACCTCGTGGTGAAATACAGCCCTCGACTCTATGGGATGATCTATCACATGACCTCCAACAAAGAAGACACTCACGACCTGCTTCAAGAGGTTTTCTCAAAGGCCTACCGCTCCCTACCCAAGTTCAAGGGCCGGTCCTCGTTCTACACCTGGATTTACGCCATCGCCACCAACATGACCTTTAATTTTCTGAAAAAGCGGAAAAGAAGGGCCACTTGGAGCCTCGACCATCTTGATTCGGGTATCCAAAACGACGAGGCCATGATTGATCTGACCCATGCCTCGAATCCACGCAGGCAGAGTGATGTGAACGAACTTCAAAAAAAATTGAACGAAGCAATGCAGGCTTTGTCTGAGGATCACAGAGTAGTGGTGACGATGTATGACATTCAGGGAATTCCCCATGCTGAAATTAGCCGGATCCTCAAGGTATCGGAGGGGACAATCCGTTCCCGACTTTTCTATGCTCACAAGCAACTGCAGGGCCATTTGGCCGAGTTCATCGGAGAATGAACCCAAAATTGTGAAAGAATGAACGAGGA
Source organism: Akkermansiaceae bacterium (assembly GCA_023263995.1). Lineage (GTDB taxonomy): Bacteria > Verrucomicrobiota > Verrucomicrobiia > Verrucomicrobiales > Akkermansiaceae > SW10. The sequence continues at coordinate 14,827 of JALQTQ010000031.1, forward strand.
AGAACAAACCCGGAAGCTGGTCCGTTTGAAACGTCACGAGACTCCCCGAGAGGGTTATTTCGAGGACTTTCTGAACGAATTCCGGGAACGCCATCGGCCCGAGTCCTCGTCGCAGCGGCAAGCGCTGGCAGCAGGGCTTTTCATGCGGTGGCGTGACCGTCGCTCGGCGGTGCGTCTGCTGGGGTTTGGCTTGGTTTATGGGGCCTTGGTAGCGGCTTTGGTGTGGTTGCCCAAAGGGAACGATGATGATGCCGACGGGCACCGCCAGCCGGTGATTTACGAGCCGGACGCGGGAGGTCAGCCGACTCCCGGCTCTGAGGCCAAATCTCCGCGGTCTTTTCGGGATTGACTGCGGACGGGACTCATTCAGTTGAGCGGCGAAAGAAATGCTGGCTTCGGGCTTTGAGCCCGGGCCATTCCGGGTTGAGATTCCGACATGCGATCACACGCCGCCGCCTTTTCACTTCAGACCTCGGGCAAGGGAACCTATGAAATCACTCGCCGGGTGGGCAAAGTGGTGGCGGAGTCCGGCGTCAAGACGGGGCTCGTCACCGTCTTCGTTCGGCATACCAGTGCCAGCCTGGTCATTATGGAAAATGCTGACCCCAGCGCTCGCACTGACCTGCATGCCTATTTTGACCATCTTGTGCCAGAGGATACCCCCTACTTCATTCACACATACGAGGGACCTGACGACATGCCATCGCACATTCGTACCATCCTCAGCGGCCCCAGTGAAGTGGTCCCGATCGTGAATGGAAAAATGTCCTTGGGGACTTGGCAAGGGCTCTTTCTTTTTGAACACCGAGAACATCCTCACCAGCGCCAGGTCGTAGTGATGGTACAGGGTGATCATTGAGCGGGGCGGGTGCGAAATCAGCTGGCCAGAGCGGCCTCGATGGTGTCATCCTCCTCCCATGCGCATCGCGGTCCTTCTCGTTGGTTTCCTTCCTTTGGCTTCCTGCTCGCAAGACTTGCAATCAGTGGCAACTCCAAAGCCCACCAAGGCCAACGCCAGGGTGAGTGGCAAGCCTTTCGTTCCCTTGAAGCGAGGATACGGGGTCTACATGAGACATTGCGCGCAGTGCCACGAACACCGACTGCCCAACACGGTGAGCCTGCCGGCTTGGCATGCCACAATCGACACCATGTCCGACTTGGCCGGACTCTCCAGGGAAGACCACGACAGCTTGCAGCTTTATCTCGGCGAGTTCTCCGACCGCTAACCGCCGCTTCTTTTTGACATTTGGGCGGATGCTGCGTTGTTGGAGCATGAAAAATCGCTCCCTTGAATCACTTCTCGCTTCCGTTGCAACCGCTTTGTTGTTGCCTGCTGCTGTCGCTTCTCCTCCTTCGCTTGCTGAATTCACGCCTGCCGAAGTCGAGACCCTCGGATGGAAAGTCGTCGATGACGGGGTGATGGGCGGCCTTTCAAAAGGGAACTTCGTGGTCTCGCCCGAAGGGATCGCGACCTTTTCGGGCCGACTTTCACTGGAAAACAATGGTGGTTTCTCGTCGGTTCGGACGGGTGACCTCGGCCGGGACTTGGGGGCCTTCCAAGGGCTGAGGCTGAGAGTCAAGGGCGACGGGCGGACTTACCAGTTGCGCCTCAATACCGATGCCCGATGGCGGGGTATGGAGGTGTCCTTCAAGGCTGAGTTTGCCACCCAAAAGGGGGAATGGGCCGAAGTCAGAGTGCCTTTCCAGAACTTTGTCGGGAGCTTCCGGGGCCGCACCCTTCGGGATGAGGTTTTTGAGCCGACCAAGATCCGCCGTCTTGGGGTGCTGCTGGGTGACAAAAATCCCGGCGATTTCAAACTCGAACTCGACTGGATCCGCCCCTACCGGGCCGACGACCCCGAGGCTGGATAAATCCACGGCTTCCTCTTCCCGCAGAAGGGTCGTATCAACAGGTTTTATGTCAGCAGCGGGCGCGATTCTTCCGGATGGACAGGCCCTTGCGATCAGGCCCTCCTTTCCGCGCCGGAGAGCGGGCATTTTTTCAGCGGCACTTGTGAATGACAGCATGGTCGCTAAGGTTGGGCATGCTGAGATTTTTCCTCCCTCCCTGCTCGTTGCTGGTGGCCTTCGTCGTGAGTTCATGCCAGAGACCGCTCAAGCCAAGTGGCTATCTTGGGTCGGTCGATACGGTGATGAAAAAGGAGCCGAATCTGCCCTTTTCGCGCAGTTGGAAAAATCCCGAAGCGGACCTCGCCTCCTACAGTCGTCTTGAGGTTCGTCCGATGAGGACAGAGGACCTTCGTGATCTGGAGGGAGTGGCGCGGATCAACGTCCGCAATGCCACCGAACGGGTCCGACGGGATGCCGAGGCCCTGGCCGCTCACGGAACCCGCAAGTTCGCCGGAGAACTGGGGCGGAGCCCCAACCGGAAGCTGGTGGTGACTGATCATCCCTCGCGGAGGGCCGGAACGATGTTGGTCGAGACCAATCTCGTCGAGGTGGAACCGGGGCGACCGTCGATGCAGTTGCTCAATTTCTTTGTCCCATTTACCTCCTTTCTCAACCGGCCTGCAATCGGGATCGAAGGACGAATGGTCGACGCCAAGTCTGGTGAGGTGTTGTTCGCCTTCTCCGACCTCGAGCGAGCTGAAATCAGCTTTTTTGATCTGCAACGCTTCAGTTTTTACGGTGTGCAGCGCAGGGAGGTGGAACGTTGGGCCCGCCAGTTGCGGGAAGTGGTCGAGTCCGACGCCAAGAGCCTGATCCGCGATCCCTTCCCGGTGCAGGTGGTCAATTGGTAGGGGACAGTGCGCTCCTCCCGGGACTGGCGAAATCGGGTTCCGGTGCTTTCTTGACCCATGTATGCCGAGCTTGCCATCCGTTACCTTCATTTCTTGGGAATCCTGACCCTCGCCGGGGCTCTCATCGGTCAGGCGGTCCTCCTGCGGCCCCGATTGGAGCGGCGGGTGATCGTCACCTTGAGCACTCTTGATAAGATCTACGCGGTGAGTGTTCTCGTTGTTTTGGGAGCGGGCCTGAGCCTCTGGTTCTGGGTGGGCAAGCCGGCCGACTTCTACGGAAAGAACCCGCTCTTTCATCTCAAGACCACCTTGTTTCTCCTCATCGGTCTTGTCTCCATTTATCCCACCATCTTCTTCAACCGCGAACGCAAGGGGGCTGCCGGGGAATCGGTCGCGCTGTCTCCGGTTTTGCGTGCCTGCGTCTGGGTCGAGCTGGGACTCCTCGCCGCTATGCCTGCCCTGGCCTCTCTCATGGCTCGCGGCATCGGCCTCTCGCTTTGATCACCCGATGTCTGGTTTTCATCCTTTGCCCCTGTTGGTGATGGCTTCTTTTCTCCCGGGCTGCGCGCCTCTTCGTTCCTTCTCGGAGGTGGCGGCCAGTCTGCCCAAGGAAGACCTGGTGGCATTGTCCGGACAGCGGGTCCACGTCGAACGATGGGGCCATGAGGGGCCGCACCTTGTCCTCCTGCACGGCTTCGCCGCTTCGACTTTCAGCTTTCGCAAGCTGGGACCTCTCCTCGGGAAGAGTCATCGCGTGATCGCGATCGACCTCAACGGTTTCGGCTTCACCGAGCGCCCGACCGAACCTTCCGCCTATTCCCTCGAGGGACAAGTCGCCCTCGTGACAGCGGTGCTGGATCAACTCAAGATTTGTCGGGCGTCGCTGGTCGGGCATTCCTTTGGCGGGCAGATCGCCCTGCACTGGGCGGACCAAAAGCCCGAGCGGGTGGAGTCGCTCGTCCTGATCAGCCCACCGACGCAGCTTGAGAAACCACCTTGGCCCCTGCGGCTCGGGCCGGTCCGGGTCGCCCTCTATCCGCTGATGCGCCTGGCTCTCAGCCGCCCCTCCCAGTTTCGGAAGCTCATCAGCCGGGCTTATCATCAGAAGAATCTCCTCACAATCGAGGTGTCCGAGGCCTATCGTGAGCGTCTTTTGGTCGAGGGCTTTGGGCGGGCCTACCGGGGATTTGGGGCCAGCCTGTCGAGCGCCCCCGGGCCGTCGCCTCGGCCCGATCAGCCCATCCTGGTGGTCGCGGGGCGACACGACGAGGTGATCCCGTTGGAGGACCTTGAGGCTTTGGTCGAGGGGCTTCCCAAGGCCCATCTTCATGTCCTTGAAAAAAGCGGGCACAGCAGTCCGGAGGAAGAACCTCGGGCTCTCACCCGGGCCATTCGGGATTTCCTCAACGGTCGCCGCTGAAGCGATCAGCGTTTCGGGTAGGTCAGACCAAGGTCGTTGGTTCGGATTTCGGCGAGCTTGGCCTTGAGCTTGGCGCGCAGGCGGTCGAGGGTGGCGGCATGCTTCGGGTCGCTGGCAAGGTTGGTGTATTGGTGCGGATCTTCTGACATGTCGAAGAGTTCCTCTCCGCCTTGGTCGTATCCGAGGTAAGCCCAGCGATCTTCGCGCAGGAGGTATCCTTTTCCGTTCACGCTGAAGGCGGCATCGCGGACCTCGTGGGCGGGATTTTCGAAGACCTGGGAGAGGTCTCTTCCCTGGATCCTTTTGGGAACTTCCAGCCCGCAGAGGTTTGAGACGGTCGGGTAGAGGTCGAGAAGCTCGACGAGGGAATGGCAGACCGCGGGCTTCTCTCCGGGAACCTTGATGATCAGGGGAACGGTCGCCGATTCCTCGTGGAGGCTGACTTTGGCCCAGAAATCGTGTTCGCCCAAGTGATATCCGTGGTCGCTGGTGAAGATCACGATGGTGTTTTCTTCCTGACCGCTTTCTTTCAAGGCATCGAGGACCTGGCCCACCATGCGGTCCATGAAGACGACCGAGGCGTAGTATCCGCCCACCGCCTTGCGCTGGCGTCGTTCGTCCATCTTCATGTTCACGCTCGTCTTGTAATTGATGCCGGCCTTGGGGATGTCCTTCCAGTCGTCCTTGATTTTCGGGGGAAGGGGCATTTTGGAATAGGGGAGAAAGTTGCGGTAATCCTCTCGGGGGGCCACGAAGGGGACGTGAGGGCGGACGAAGCCGACGGCGAGGAAGAAAGGCTGGTCGCGTTTGGTCTTGAGCAACTCGACGGCCTTGGCAGCGGTCTTGCCATCAGAGTGGACGAGGTCGTTGCCATCGGCTTCCACCACCACGAAGGTGTTGCCGCCGACCGGGCCGGGCTTCCGTCCGTCGGCATTGTCTTCGAGGGTTTCGCCATCGCCCGGCGCCTTCCACTCGGGGCCGGGGGAATTGTATCTTTCGGTCCACGAGGCCGGATCGTCTTCACCATCGGTACCCTTCTCGATGCCACCGGGCACGCCCATGTGGTAGATCTTGGACACGCGGGCGGTGTGGTATCCGTTGTTTTTGAAATGTTGGGGCCAGGTCGCGCGGTCGCCGATGGCGGGTCGGGGGGATTGGTATCCCAGCATCTTGATGGCGTGGGGATAGTAACCGCTCAAGAAGGAGGCGCGCGACGGCCCACAGTACGTGCCCTGGCAGTAAGCCCGGGTGAAGCGCGTTCCCTGCGCGGCCAGCCGGTCGATGTTCGGGGTGTGGCACACTTCGTTGCCGTAGCAGGAAAGGGCAGTCGCGGTGAGGTCGTCCGAGATGATGAAAAGGACGTTCATCGGCTTCCTCGCGGCGGCTCCGGTGACCAGGGTGGCAAGAACGAGAAGGAGTGATTTCATGATGTCCCTCGGACTAGCGGAAAGTCCCCATCAATGAAAGAGGAAGATCGGGCAGGGTGAAGGCGGTGATTGGCGTGCCTACTTGGTTGGCTCATCACTGACTTTCAGCTTTCGACGCGGCAAGTGATCCGGCCACCGTTCGGAAACTCGCCAGTCCGGCCTCGATGTTCTCGATGATCTCGTCGGCGAGGATTTCGGGTTCCGGGAGGTTGTCGAGGTCGGTGAGCGAGTCGTCCTTGAGCCAGAAGA
>JALQTQ010000320.1 GCA_023263995.1 Akkermansiaceae bacterium
TTTCCCGGTCTTGCAACCCGCCTTCTCGAGATCGGTGAGTTCGGTTTTTCCCTGTGGTTGAGACATCTGGGGAGGTTGCTAGCATGCGTTCTGAGCGAGGTCAACTATTGTTTGCCTGGCAATTTAAGTTGGCAATTTAAGAAACAGATGAGAGCCATGGCCGATGAGTGGTACCGCAACAAACTCCTCTCCCTAGCTTGATCGCCCTGAATCGGTGACGCGGAGATTCAAATCGCTTCTTTTTCAACAGACTGCTAGCTCGATTAGCCTGCGAACTCATCTTGTCTCTTGTGCTTTTCATCTCGGGCCGCTGGTTTAGGTTGCCGGGGTGTCGACGGGGGAATACCAACTTTTGGGAGATGTCTTGCTGGCGGTGGTGGTGGCCTTTTTCGGGCTGGCTTTACCGGGGTATGCTTTGGTGCGCAAGTGGTGGCCAGAAAGTGGGTGGAACCTCGGCGGCAATGTCGGGACCTCCGTGATCCAGCCACTGGATCTGGTGGTGACGGGGGGATACGTGCTGATGTTCGTGGTCGGGTGGAAGAACCTTCCTGAGGCTGCAGTCAAGGCGTCTGAAAAGGATCTGTCGTTGAGTGCTGTGGTGGTGGGCCAGCTGGGAATGGTGGTTTTAGCGGGGGTGGTACCGGCGGTGATTTTTTGGCGGATGGAAGTGCGGGAGTTTTTCGGATTGCGATGGGCGGGTTGGCGGAAGGTTTTCTGGATCGCCCCGCTTTTTGTTTTTGCGATGATGGCGGTGGTTTCGCTGCAACTTGGGCTGGGGTGGAAAGACTGGGTCGAGGGTCGGTTCGGAGCGCGTCCCCAAGACACCGTGACCTTGCTGCGTGAAAGTACGGATTTTGTGCTGGTATTGGGGTTGGCCTTTTCTGCGGTGGTCATTGCCCCGTTGACTGAGGAGCTCATCTTCCGGGGTTACCTATACCCGGTGGTGAAGAGGTTCAGTGACCGGTGGTTCGCTGCGATTTTTACCGGGGTTTTTTTTGGGGTGATTCATTTCAACGTCTTCAGTCTGCCCACGCTGGCGGTGATGGGGGTGGTGTTGGTGGTGTTGTATGAAATGACGGGGTCGCTGTGGGTGCCCATTGCCTGTCATGCCGCTTTCAACGCGACGACGGTGGGGGCCAATCTTGCACCGCGAATCCTGAGTTTTCTGTCTCAGTCATGACCACGGTGGGAGAACTGGGAGAGGACAGGTTGGTCGCTCGACTGTGCGAAGGTTTGCCTTTGGGTACTGACGTGGTGGTGGGGACGGGAGATGATTGCGCGGTCGTGGGGACGGGCGAGGTGTTGACCTTGCTCAAGACCGACGCGGTGGTGGAGGGGGTGCATTTTTTGGCGGGGGAAAAGGCCCGCCGCGTCGGGTGGAAAGCAGTGGCTCGGGTCTTGAGCGATTTTGCCGCGATGGGCGGGGTCCCGGGCGAGTTACTGGTCACCTTGGCGATGGGGCCGAGAGTGGCGCTATCGTGGGTTGAGGATCTGTACCGGGGAATGCAAGATTGCCTCGCAAAACACGGCGGGGTGATTGTGGGTGGGGAAACCACCTCGCTTCCGGAAGGCGCTTCCACCCTGATTTCGGTGGCAGGTCGCGGGATGGTGCACCGGGAAGACCTCGTGACCCGGAGTGGCGGACAGGTCGGCGATGCCATTTATGTGACAGGTCGGTTGGGGGGGTCGCTCCGGGGCAAACATCTCGACTTTACTCCTCGCTTGGCCGAGGCTCGCTGGCTAGTCCGGCATCATGTCATTACAGCCATGATGGATCTTTCGGACGGCCTGGCCCAAGACCTCCCCCGACTGGCCCGCATGAGCGGGGTGGGGTTTGAACTGGATCATGATACCATTCCCCGGAATGAAGCGGTCGAGGTTGCCGAGGCTTTGGGCGACGGGGAGGACTACGAGCTCCTTTTCACCTCGGCCGACGAGATCGGGGAGGGATGGGCCGCGCGATTTCCTGATCTAGAAGTCACCCGGATTGGTCAACTGGTGGGGGGATCGAGCGACGAGATCGCCGGGGGCTGGGAACACTTCCGGATGGGGAACAGGATGTTCGGTCCCACTTCTACTTCTTCGGCATGATGGGCGAGTTGATGTCGGCGAGATCGTTCGGTTTGACTCCCTTGACTTCTCCTCCGAAGCCGAAGCGGGTCGGGTTGTAGGGACCCACGAAATCGATCTTCGCATCCGGCTTGATCTCGCTCTCCAACCCGGCGGCCCAAAAGATGCCATTGATGATGAGGCGACGGTAGTTGGGATCGAGCAGGTCCTGCGAGGCTCCTTGGGTCGAATGGAAAACACGGTGGGATTTGCCCTCCTTGGATTGGTAAGTGCGGGTCCAGGTGGAGGGGCTGGGGGCTTTCGATTCATCGACCGGGGAGCCTTTCGTCATGCCGTTGAGGGGTTGGCTTTTGGTGAGGACGGTGAAGCTTTGGTCTGGGATCCCGACGTAGGCACCGGCGATGCAGTGGGCGTGGTCAGCGACCCCGCGCAGGATGGGGTGGCTTTTTTGTTCGGGAATCAGGTCGATGCGGGTGGCCTGCTTGTGGTTGCGACCATAGTGGCCCACCCAGGTATTGCCGAGGACCTGATGTCCGAAGCCCTTTTCGTATTCCTTGCCGCTGTATTTGAAGTCGTATTTCGAGTAGGTTTTGCCTTTCGGGATCTTGAAGGCATGGGAGGACGTCCGCAGGCCCACCACTGGTCCGCCGCGCTCGAGATAGTCCGCGATGTGCTTCATCTGTTCATCGGGCAGGTCCAGGAAGCGGGTGAAGATGACCATGAGGTCGGCGTCCTTGAGAGCTTCGAGGCCCTTGATATTCGAGGCCCCGGCTTTGATGTGCTCGTTCTCATCGACTCCGAACAACACGGTGGTCTTGAAACCGTGGTGCTGGGCAAGGATGCGGGCGAGGGCGGGGCAGGTTTCCTCGGCGCGGTATTCGTGGTCCGAAGCGATGAAAACGAGGTGTTTTCCTTTGCCGGGGCCTTCTCCACCGGGGTAAGTGATCTGCCCGAGGGCCGGGGAGATCAGGGCGAGAAAGAGGAGAAAATGTTTCATTGTGGAGTTCTACGGCAACACTTCGGGGATTCTCGCAAAAGGAAAGCGGGGATTTTTTGCTGTCGCCTCCGATCAGAGCTGGTCATTTTGCCGAAGGAATTCATTTTCAGCCCTATGTTCTTATCTCGTTTCTTCGCTTTCTCCCTTGTTTTGATTCTTCCCGGTCTTGCCGACCATCACGGCGAGACGAAGGGAACCGCACCCAACTTGCCGGCCGGCCTACCCGTCGAGTCGGACCCCACCGCGCTCAGCGAGGCTGGATTCGAGGCGATTTTCAACGGGAAGGATCTCTCGGGGTGGAAAAAGGTCGGGGGATCGGCATCCTACGAGGTCAAGGACGGGGCCATTCGGGGATTCGGCAAGGACATCAAGGGGAATACCTTTCTGCGGACCGACGAAGAGTTCGGTGATTTTATCCTGACCTTCCAATTCAAGTTTCTCGATAAGAGCGGGAACTCGGGCTGCATGTTCCGG
>JALQTQ010000321.1 GCA_023263995.1 Akkermansiaceae bacterium
AAGGAGTGTTCGTAGCCGAGGCAGAGGCCGGGGACCCACCAGTTGCCGGTGTAGGGATGGTCGCCGTCGGAGACGTGGATGCTGGACCAGCCGCGCGTTTCGCCGGACACATCGTGGTCGAAGTAGGAGAGGCGGTTCAGGTCGTGGAGGTCCCACGAGATCGACTTGTCGTGGCCGTTGATCTCGAAGGTTTTGAGCGCTTTGTGCCCACGGGCGTATCGGGTCGATTCAAAGATGGCGGTTGAGCCGTTTTCGAAGCGCGCGAGGAAGGCGCAGGCGTCATCGATGGTGACGGGGTGCTTTTCGCCGGTCTCCTGGTGGACGCGTTCCTTGATGAAGGTTTCGGTCATGGCGGAAACGGAGATGATGTCGCCATTGAGCCAGCGGGCACAGTCGATGTTGTGGGCGAGGAGGTCGCCGGTCACGCCCGAGCCGGCCGAGGCGGCATCGAGTCGCCAGAGAGCCGCGCCGCCTTGGGGAAGCTCCTCGGACATCGTCCAGTCCTGCAGGAAGTTGGCGCGGTAGTGGTAGATGCGGCCGAGGTCGCCTCGATCCACGATCTGTTTGGCCAGAGTGACGGCGGGCAGGAAACGGTAGTTGTACCAGACGAGATTGGGGAGTCCGGCCGCTTCGATGGCTTCGACCATCTTGAGTCCCTGCTCGCCATTGAGGGCGAGGGGCTTCTCGCAGAGAATCATCTTGCCGTTCTCGATCGCGGCCATCGCGATGTCGTAGTGGGAGTCGTTCGGGGTGCAGATGTCGATGGCATCGACGTCGTCCCGCTTCACGAGCTCGCGCCAGTCGGTTTCGGTGTCGGCATATCCCCACTTTTCAGCGAAAGCCTTCACCTTGTCCTCCGAGCGGCCGCAGATGACCTGTCGGACGGGGACATGGGTGGTGTCAAAGAAGTGCTCCAACTGGGAATAGGCATTCGAATGGGTGCGTCCCATGAAGCCGTATCCCACAACGCCAATGCGAACCGGTTTTTTGCTCATCAGGAAAGGAACTTAAAAGAGGGAGATGGGGGAGCAAGGAGGAATGTCAGGCGGAGGGCGAAGGGGGGGAGAAGGCGAAAACTCATCAAGGAAGGTTGCGGTGGTGCCGGGCTTGGAGTGTATGGTGGCAGGGGATGGGGAGTATTTGTGAAATCCGACGGGAGGATCTGGAGAATCCGGAGGAAATGGCGCAGATCATTGGCGACCGTAGGACCTACTACTGGTCCGGTGACTGGTCACCCGGGTTTTATGTCGCTCTCGCGCGGGCGGGCTTCATTTCGACCGGGTTCGAGGTGGGGGGGCGCGCCGATCAAGCCCTCCTCATTCCGGAAATCCAGGCGGCCTACGCCTTGCTCGATTGGGAAAGCCTCCATGTCTCGCGTTCGACGCAGCGCTGGATGAGATCGGAGGCGTGTTTGCAGCATCGATTCCAACTGCGGCTGGGAATCGGGGTTCGGGAGATCGCGAGGAGAATTGCGGCGGCGCATCCCGACAACTGGCTCAATGGGCGCTACCTCCGGGTCCTTGAAGAATTGCAGGCGGGATGCTGGGAGGGGTTCGAGCTCATGACGGTCGGGTTGTTGACCGGGGACGGGCGGTTGGTGGCGGGCGAGATCGGCTATCGCACGGGTCGGATCTATACCAGCTTGACCGGGTTCTTCGATCGGGCAGACGGGCGCTTCGGTCGGACCGGAACTCTGCAGCTATGGCTGCTAGGTAAGCTTCTCCGTGATCGGGGTTTTGCCTTCTGGAATCTGGGGCATCCCCACATGGTATACAAATTGGCTCTCGGAGCAGTGATCACTCCGCGCTTGCCGTTTTTGAGGCGTTGGAGAGAGGCAGTCGATGGTGATCCGGAAAAGGGTTCGGATTTCTGATCCGAGGTGTCTTGAAGGCTTTGCTTCTTTCTGAGGAAGGGGCAACAAAAAAGCCGGGCCCTGACAAGGAGGCCCGGCTTTGAGTGATTGTTGGATATCTTATCTAGCGGCGGCGGCGAGCCAGGAATCCCAGTCCGACGAGGGCGAGAAGTCCGGTGCTGGGCTCGGGGACCTGACTGAGTTGGAATCCGTTGATACCAAAGAAGGCTTGGTGGACGCCTGTGCCGGGGTCGGTGACCAGTGGGGTGAATCGAAGGACAACGTCGTCGCCGACCGCAGTGAAGCCCAGATTCAAGGTCGAAGAGAGCTCCGACGGATCTCCGCCGGCAACGTTGATTCCGTCGCCAGGAAGGATCTCGTTTTCAGCGGGAGTTCCACCCGCCAAGCTATTGGTCATGCGACCATTGAGAGGAGTCCCAAAGGTGCTCCCACCATCGGTAGAAACCTCCAAGCTGAAGAAGGCGTTCATGTTCTCCACATCGTGGTGGAAGGTGGTCATGGTGTAATCGGCCGCAGGAAGACCGCCAAGGGTCAGGGTCATGTAAGTAGGACCGCTGTCAAAGTTGCCACCATTCCCGGTCCGTGCATCAACGCCGATCCAGTCGCGCAGGAGATTGACGTTGTTTCCGAGCCAAGACGCGGCTTGCCCGTCGCTACGACCGATCGACTGCCGGACGCGGTTGTCGGTGGTGTTAATCCAAGCGGGAGTCACCGTCGTCACACTTGCTCCAGTGAGGGCAAAGTTGGTGTTGTAGGAGCCTGGAGTGGCCGGATTCAGTTGCTCGCCAAGTTCGTGGCTAACGTGATAGGACTGGTATCCCGTCTCGTTATGAACCGGCGTGGTCGGGTCTGCGGGGCTCCCGGTGATGGGAGTGCCTCCGCCCGCTTGGTTGGAATTGAAGTCCAAGAGGAGAGTGCCATGACCGGCCCCGCAGAGGGCGGTTGCGGCAATGGCATGGAACAGTGTGTGCTTATTCATAGATCATCGCTTGTGAGTCGATCTGAAAAATCTCTCCAAATCAACTGCTTGTTTTTCAAAGTGTCACATCGGCAGATCGAGTCAACAGAAAAGCGCCCTAAAATTTCGGAGAGATTGATCGTGCGGAGGAGGCGGGTCGGGGGCGGATTGGTTTACAGGGGCGGGGAATGATCCGGGTGGCGCCACGAGCTTTCGTTGAAGCGATGGGGCCAGTCAGATGATTCTTGGGTTTCATGCTTCATGATTCTTGAAAAATTTGGGAGCACTCTAGGATCGTGATGCGTGGAAGGTTTCGTCTTCTGTCTCTGGCGGCGGCCATGGCTTGGCTAGTCTTCTTTCCGGTGCGGTCATTTGCGGGGTTGGTGGAGGTGGCTCGGCTGGGGTTGGTTAGCCAGACGAGTGATTGGAATGGCGGGCAGTATCCGGCTGATCTGGCGATCGATGGTGATGGCATGACCTTTTGCCATACGGATGCGTCGAGCCGGGACAACGGGTGGGAGGTGGTGCTCGACCGGGAATACGAGGTGGCAAAGATCGAGGTGCAGATGCGGGGGGCTTGCTGCGGGGGACGCATGACCGGGGCGATGGGGAGGGGGGGGGAGGCTGAGGGCGAGTCGGTTTACGAGGCGGAGTTGGCGGATCCTGGGGTGGGAGGCACCGCCATCTTTGAGCT
>JALQTQ010000322.1 GCA_023263995.1 Akkermansiaceae bacterium
ACTTCTTCCACCAGAGGAGCGGGCTCTTCCACGGTCATCTCGAAATCGGAATCTCGGTGCAGTGGGAATCCGGTTCCAGCCGGGATGAGGTGACCAAGGATGACGTTCTCTTTGAATCCGCGAAGGGTATCGACCTTGCCGAGAGTCGCGGCGTCGGTAAGGACCCGGGTGGTGTCCTGGAAGGACGCGGCCGAGATGAACGATTCGGTCTCGATCGAGGCCTTGGTGATTCCCAGTAGGACGGGCTCAGCTTCCGCCGGCTTGCCGCCCTCAGCAAGGACTCGCTTGTTCTCCGCGTTGAAGGTGGTCTTCTCGACTTGGTCTCCCCACAGGAACTCGGTGTCGCCCGGCTCGGTGATCTTCACCTTGCGAAGCATCTGGCGAATGATGATCTCGATGTGCTTGTCGTTGATCTCCACTCCCTGCGAACGGTAGACGGTCTGCACCTCGTTGTTGAGGTGTTCCTGCAAAGCTTGGGGACCGCAGGCCTCGAGGAGATCCTCAGGAGCGACCGGACCTTCGGTGATTTGGTCACCACGGACCACCAGGTCACCTTCACCCACAATCATGTGCTTGCCCATCGGGACGAGGTGATCGGCGGTTTCACCGGACTCGGAGTGAGTCACAATGACCTTCCGTTTTCCGCGCACGGTTCCGCCGAAGGAGATTTCACCGTCAAGTTTGGCGATCACACAGGCGTCCTTGGGGCGTCGGGCCTCAAAGAGCTCGGCCACCCGGGGAAGACCACCGGTGATATCTCCAGTTTTGGCCACCTTACGAGGAGTCCGGGCCAATTGCGTGCCACCATCAATCTTACTCCCCTCTTTCACCGAGAGGTGAGCCCCCACAGGAATGGAGTAGCTGTGAAGCACATCCTTGGTCTTTGGATCCACGATGACAATCTGGGGATGAAGATCCTCCTTGTGCTCGGTCACGGTCAATCCCTTCTTGCCAGTGGCCTTGTCGGTCTCCGACTGGATAGTGATGCCGGTGATCATGTCGCGGAATTCCACCTTCCCGCCAGAATCGGCGATGATAGGCACCGAGTGCGGATCCCAAGTCAAGATGGTTTGCCCCTTCTTGACGTCGCCGCCATCGGGCACCGAGATCACAGATCCAATGACCACGTTGTAGGATTCAATCTCCAGGCCGTCCTTGTCGCGAACCGAGATCGACCCGTTCTTGTTCAGGGCCACGAAGTTGCCATCGACGTCTTCCACGGTGCGGAGATCCTTGTAAAAGGCCACCCCCTTGTTCTTGGCTTTGACCTCGGGCTGCTTGGTGACCCCGAAGGCTACCCCACCGGAGTGGAAGGTCCGCATCGTCAGCTGAGTTCCGGGCTCACCAATCGACTGGGCCGCAATGATCCCGACTGCTTCCCCAATCTTGCCGAGCTTGCCAGTGGCGAGGTTCAGGCCGTAACAGGTCTGGCAGATGCCACGCTCCGATTCACAGGTGAGCGGACTACGGATCTTCAGTCGCTCATGCCCGATGCTCTCCACTGCGATCGAGGTGGGCTCGTCCATCAACTGCCCCTTCTTCACGAGAGTATTTCCGGTGACGGGATCCTTGATGGTCTCGCAGGAAGTGCGACCGTAGATCCGGGACTGAAGGGAGGCAGCCTCCTCATCGCCCGAGTAAATGGCATGGACGGTGATCCCCTTCTCCGTGCCGCAGTCGTTCTCGGTGATGATGACATCTTGGGACACATCAACCAGCTTACGGGTCATGTATCCCGAGTCGGCCGTCTTGAGCGCGGTATCGGCAAGCCCCTTCCGGGCCCCGTGAGTCGAAATGAAGTATTCCAGCACCGAGAGACCCTCGCGGAAGTTCGAGGTGATGGGACGCTCGATAATCTCACCCGACGGCTTGGCCATGAGGCCGCGCATCCCGGAGAGCTGCTTGATCTGGTTCTTGTTCCCCCGGGCTCCGGAGTCGACCATCATGAAGAGCGGATTGGCTTTCTCCTTGCCCTCATTGAACTCGAGCTTCCGGTAAAGAGCATTGGCGATGTTATCGCCAGCGCGGGTCCAGATATCCACGACCTTCTGGTAGCGCTCGCCATTGGTGATGACCCCATTGCGATATTGCTTGTTGACGGTCTCGACGTCGGCATAGGCCTTCCTGAGCTCCTCGGGCTTTTCCTCCGGGATGACCATGTCGACGATTCCAATCGAGCAACCGGAGCGGGTGGCCTCCTTGAAACCAAGCTCCTTGAGCCTGTCCATCGTGGAAACCGTGGCCTTGCCACCGGCACGTTGATAACAACGCCAAATGATGTCCCCCAGCTGGGACTTGCCCACATTGCCATTGAAGAAGCCCACTCCATCGGGCCAGATTTCATTGAAGCGGACGCGCCCCGGAGTGGTCTCGATGACCCGCGACTTGGAGTCGCCGAAAACGGTATCCTTACCGAAATCCGGATTGCGCAACCGGATATACTGGTGGTAATCGACCTTGCGATTGGCAATTGCAAACTCCACCTCAGTGGTGTTTTCAAAAAGCGGAAGGTGACCTTGCTTTTCGATTTCCTTGGGGCTGCGGATCTTAGCCCAAGTGAGATAGTAAGTTCCGAGAATGATGTCCTGAGAGGGCGTGATCACCGGACGACCGCTGGCGGGCGAAAAGATGTTGTTGGTTGCCAGCATGAGCTGACGGGCCTCCATTTGAGCTTCCACCGAGAGCGGGACATGGACCGCCATCTGGTCACCATCGAAGTCGGCATTGTAAGCCCCGCAAGTTAGCGGGTGCAGACGGATCGCAGATCCCTCGATGAGCACCGGCTCGAAGGCCTGGATCGAAAGACGGTGGAGAGTAGGGGCCCGGTTGAGCAGGACCGGATGGCCCTTTGTTACCTCAGCCAGAATGTCCCAGACTTCCGTGGTCTTGCGGTCGATCATCTTCTTGGCTGATCGCACAGTGTGACAGTACCCGAGCTCCTTGAGGCGACGAATGATGAAGGGCTCGAAGAGGGTCAGAGCCATCTTCTTGGGAAGGCCGCACTGGTTGAGTTTCAGTTCGGGACCGATCACAATGACCGAGCGACCGGAATAATCCACCCGCTTACCGAGGAGGTTTTGGCGGAAACGTCCGCCCTTCCCCTTGAGCATGTCAGAGAGCGACTTGAGGGCCCGGTTGCCTGCCCCAGTGACCGCTCGGCCATGACGTCCATTATCAAAAAGGGCGTCGACCGCCTCCTGCAGCATGCGCTTCTCGTTGCGAATGATCACCTCGGGAGTCTTCAGCTGCATGAGGTTGCGGAGACGATTGTTCCGGTTGATCACGCGGCGGTAGAGATCGTTCAGATCCGAGGTCGCAAAACGTCCGCCTTCCAAGGGCACGAGCGGGCGAAGGTCGGGCGGGATGACCGGTAGAACCGTCATGATCATCCACTCGGGGCGCGAGTTCGACTGCAGGAACCCGCGGGCCAATTTGAGGCGCTTGGCGAGCTTTTTGCGGTTCTGCTTGGACCGGGTGGCCTCCATGGCCTCTTCGAGTTCCACGATCAACTCCTCGAGGTTG
>JALQTQ010000323.1 GCA_023263995.1 Akkermansiaceae bacterium
ACTGACCGACACGCCAGTTTGCGTGGGATTCGGCATCACCACCCCGGAACAAGCCGCCGCAGTCGCGGCCCACGGCGACGGGGTCATCGTGGGATCGGCAATCGTGAGAACGATCCAGGAAAATGCCGACCATCCTCAGGTCGCCGACATCCTCAAGACCTTCGTCACTCCTCTCATTGAAGCCACCCATTCTGTCTGATCCCATGACCCTCCCCTTCACCAAAATGAACGGTGCCGGAAACGACTTTGTCGTTATCGACAATCGCAAGCTCGACCGCCATCTCAGCAAGGAACAAATCGCCCGTCTTTGCGACCGACACCGCGGCATCGGGGCAGACGGTCTCCTCGCGGTGGAGCCCGCTGAACAGGGAGCCGATGTCCGCTTCCGTTATTACAATGCCGATGGCGGTGAAGCTGAAATGTGCGGCAACGGAGCTCGTTGTTTCGGTCGCTACACCGCTCGGCTGCTCGACGGCAGCAAAAAGACTCTGAGCTTTGAGACCATCGCCGGTATCCTCACCGCCGAATTGATTGACGACCAAGTCCGCATCGCGATGTCAGTTCCCTTTGGACTCGAATTGGGTTCCCCGGTTCCCTCGGTGGGCCCCGTCCACAATCTCAACACCGGAGTGCCTCACGCTGTGGTTTTTGTCGATGACCTCGATCACCTCGACCTGGTCAAGGAGGGAGCCGCCATCCGCTATCACGAGCACTACCAACCAAACGGCACCAACGCCAACTTCGTCAGGATCCTCGCCCCCGACCACCTCGCCGTCCGCACCTACGAGCGCGGAGTGGAAAACGAGACACTGGCCTGCGGCACGGGCATCACCGCTTGCGCCCTCATTCATCACCTCCTCAGCGGGGTCCCCTCGCCCGTGCGGATCGACGTCCGCGGTGGGGACACCCTGACGATTGGCTTCGAGCCGGGACCGGACCAGACTTTTTCCGGAGTGACCCTGACCGGTCCAGCCGACTTCGTCTTCGATGGCGAAATCACGATCTGACAAATGCCGCTTCCCCCCTCGGAAGCGCTGTGTTTTCATTCCACCAGCCCCATGGAACTCGACTTCTCCGACAGCCCCTTCGACACCAAGGTCTTCAAACCTCATGAAATCGAGGAAATCTTCGAGGACCCCTTTTCGATTCGCCTTTTGCCTGATCATGACCGACCGGACGGCGAAGCCCGTTTCTATCTGTTGGGCAAGACAATTGGAAACCGCGGGCTCTTTGTGGCCTTTTGGTCGGACGGCAAGAACGCCCGGGTAGTTTCGGCCCGGGAACTCGTCGAGGACGAAGAAGCCTATTACGAGCGTCGCCTCGCCGACCTGAAATAACCCCCCCCTGCCACCCCATGAAAGTAATTTCCAGCTGGAATGACGTCCCCGAGTTTGACACCGAAGAGGACGAGCACGAATTCTGGACGCAGCACTCGCTGAATCCACGGCTCATCAACGCCTCGGTTCACGCACCTGATTCCAAGGAATCCACCACCATCACCCTGCGATTTGATCCCCGTATGCTCTCGCGCATCAAACGCATCGCCCGCTCTCGCTTCCTTAATTACCAATCGATGATGAAGCAGTGGCTTGCCGAGCGCATGGAGGAGGAAATGCGGCGGAGTGGGGACCAGGATTGAACAGGCGAATTTTCTCACCATGCGGGGAAAGACTCTCAAACATCACCCGACTTTCTGGAAATCGATCTTCGTGGTCTGGTTTATCGCTCTCAACCTCCTCTCGCATGGAGACAAATTCCACCCTTCCGGAACTTTCTTCTTTTTTTTCGAGATTCCCCACTTCGACAAGGTTCTCCACCTTGGTTATTTTTTTGGGGGGGGCGGACTTTTGGCGGCGGCCCTTCATTACCGAAGTGATCCTTCCCGAAAACGACTTCTTCTGATGGTCACCCTGATTCTCTCGGGAATTGGCATCATCGACGAATACCATCAATCCTTTTTCAAAAACCGTACCGGAAACGACCCCTTTGACTGGCTTGCGGACACCTTAGGGGCCTTCTTCGGAGCCCTTGTTTTCAGCCTGTCCCACCGGCGCCTCCTGCCGACACGGGTGATTTCGCCCAAAACGGAGATCACCTCGGGGTGATGACCTAAGCCCCTCCGGACGGTTTGCGCACCGGGATGGCCTCGCAAGCCTCCCGCCAGTTTTCAAAGTTCCAGCGATTGGGGAAACCAGTGCATTGATAAGGTTTGACCTTTTGGATCCGGCACTCAATGCCATCGAGCATAATGCAATCGGTGGTCCCTTCCTTATCGACCAAAGACAGCCCCTGTCGATTGCCCCGCAGCCGGGTGTAGTCCCTCACAAAGTCATAGAGTGGGATGCCCAGATAATCCGCGATCTTTTCCACCTCCCCCTCGGCGAGAACGACATCACCCTCCCATCGGCAGCAGTTGGTACACCGCTGACATTGATACCAGACTTCCTCCTTTTCTTGGGACATGATTGATCAGCGCCCGAGCATGCGGCGGCGGTAGACATCCACGGCCTTGACAAAACCCTGCCACTTGGAACCGGGCCGACCGTTGGACAGAAGAAAGTGGGGGCAGTTTTTGTTCGGAGGATTTTTACCGCGACGGGGCCAGTTGTAGTGTGGCACCACCCGGGAGGCGGGAAGGTCGTATTTGACACAAAGCCAAGCTGCCAGTTTGGCCGTTCTCTCCAAGGTCCGGCTTCGGCTGTTGCCAGGATGCTCGCACATTTCGATCCCGATGCTGTAACGATTCCCCGGACCATCATAGTCGGCGTGATTCCCCCGTTCGGTGGTTGGAAGATGCTGGACGGCACGGTTTTCGTCGACCGTGTAATGCCAGGACAAACTCCCCAGAGCCCCGTTCTTCAGAGCGAGGGAATGACGCAAGGCATCCGCTCCCTGGCTCCAGTTCTGGGTCGAATGGATGGTGATGTAACGGGGTTTCATGCTTCGGCGAGTCCGTCCACGGGCGTTGTAGGACAGGTAGTCCTTTTTCACATTGACCTCGCGGAGAAGGGACGAAGGACTGAGCGAATAGCTGGGCGAGGAGGCACCCACGCGAATCATGGGGTTGCCTCCGGCAGACGCGGTGGCGGGACCGGCCTCCGCGTTCAGGTGCCCGTATTGCTCCTTCCATTCCTTGGCCCGACGGTCTCCACCGCGATCTTGAATGCCTCCGTAGGGAGTACGGGAACCAGCCCAGTAGGGCGTGTAGGCATCACCCACCCCCACCACCGGTGGGTCGGCCGAGCAAGCCACAAAAACCACGACCCCGAGCCCGGAAAGCGCAAACCAAAGTGATTTCCTCCGCATCATGGGGATGTCGTAACAGCCCAAAGAAGATCAGGAAAGAACACAGTTCCCCAAGACCGATTTTTATGAAATGAGACGTCTGCCAGCGCGCACCTCTTCCTTTCCCGCAAATCCATGAAGCCTCGCCAAGTCGTCTCCGAGACCACCGCCTGCACCGGATCATCCCTGACGCTGGTCCAGCACGATGGCCGTCATTTTTTGGAATGCGA
>JALQTQ010000324.1 GCA_023263995.1 Akkermansiaceae bacterium
GACCGCGTCGGCCCTGAAGCCCTGCAGGAACTCTACTCCGACCTTCTCCGCCAACACAATTACCGCACCGGCTATTTCGGAAAATGGCACGTGATGACGGCCGGAAAGTTCAACCGAAAGGAGCATTTCGATGAAATCGAAGTCATCGGACGCAATCCCTTCTTCAAGGAAATGCCCGACGGCTCGCTACGTCACGAGACCGACCTCATCGTCGATCGCGGGATCGACTTCATCAAACGACAGCCCAAAGGCAAACCCTTTGCCCTCAACATGTGGTTCAATGCCTGCCACGCCGAAGACGGCGACCGCCGCCCGGGGATTGGCCATTTCGCCTGGCCCCAGTCGGCCAACGGTCTTTACGAAGACGACTACATCGGCCCGCCTCGTCTGGGCAACCCCGCCATCTTTGACCAGCTCCCGAACTTCCTCAAAACAAGCATCACCCGCGAGCGCTTCTTCTGGCGCTGGAACACCGAAAGCAAATACCAGCTCAACATGCGGGCCTACTACCGCATGGTGACCGGCATCGACAATGCCATCGGCCGATTCCTCCAGGCTCTTGAAGAGACCGGACTCGCCGACAACACCATCGTCGTTTACTCAGCCGACAATGGTTACCACATGGCCAACCGTGGTCTCGCAGGCAAGTGGTCTCATTACGAAGAGTCGATCAAGGTACCCCTCATCATCGCCGACCCGCGCGTCCCCAGCGAAAAGCAAGGACGCGTCACCCGGGCGCAGGCCCTGAACCTCGACCTGCCCGCGACCTTTCTCGACTGGGCCGGCATTAAGCCGCCGGATCGCTACCAGGGGCGCAGCCTCCAAGCCATCGTCGCCGGAGAACCCCCCGCCAACTGGCGCCGCGACACCTTTCACGAACACTTCGCGGTGCGCAATCGGATCCCGGCCTACGAAGGCATCCGGACCGATCAATACAAATACGTCCGTTATCTCGACCACGACCACGAGTTCCTTCACGACCTCAGCAAGGACCCCGACGAACTCCGGAACCTCGCCAAGGACCCGGCCTACGCCACCATCCTCGAAACGATGAGAAAAAGAACGGCCGCGCGAATCACGGAACTCGGCGGCCCACTCGATCCTCCTTCCCGCCCCTTCACGGCCTCCACCGAGCCCTATCCCGTGGCCGCCGCCGCCGTTACGGCACGCCCGCGCGAGGATGGCTTTGTCCGCTTATTCAATGGGAAATCGCTGGCCGGATGGACCGGCAACCCCGATTACTGGTCAGTCGAGGACGGCGCGATCACCGGCGTGACCGATGGTAGTCTGAAGAAGAATCGCTTTCTCACTTGGAATGCCTCCACCATTCGAAATTTCGATCTCCGCTTGAAGGTCCGGTATAGCGAAAAAACCAATAGTGGAATCCAATATCGCAGCCGCATGGTTCCGAGCGAGGGACTGGACGTGGTGACTGGATATCAATCTGACATCCTCGCCAACCCCAAGGCCCCCAACGGAATGGTCTACGAAGAGCGGGGCCGCGGAATCCTCGCTCGCACTGGCCAAAAAATCGTCATTGGCGAGGATGGCCGCTCTTGGCTGACGGGTGAGATCCCGGTGAAAATCTTTCCAGCCGGAGAATGGCACGACTACCGGATCCTGGTTCGCGGCAATCATCACCAGCACTTTATCAACGGCCATCAGACCGCTGACCTCATCGATTGCGACCCCAAGGCACGAGCCCTGGGTGGAGTGCTCGGACTGCAAGTCCACGTGGGCCCGGCGATGAAGATCCAATTCAAGGACATCCTCATCAAACACCTCCCCGACAACCTGCCAATCTTGTCTGAAGCGGAGGCCCAAATTCCCGCCACCGCGATCGGCCTCCGCCCCCCGGGCACAACTGCCAAGGATTGGAAACCCCCAATTTACGGTGAAGAGTGATCAAGACCTCTTTGCCCAAGCGATTTTCGAGAGCCTCATCCATGCCCCCACCCTCATCGGTGAACTTCCCGAATCACAAGTTTTCGATCGCTCCCATCTCATCCTCCCGGATCCGCTGCCCCCCCTCAATCTTTCCCAGAAACTCGGCCACCTCTACGAACAAGCTCTCGCTCTCCTGTTCACCCACCATTCCAACTACGCCCTCCTCGAAACCAACCTACCGTTGCGGCACGATCGACACCACACCATCGGCGAACTCGATTTTCTTCTTCGGAAAAAGAAGCACGACACATTGATCCACCTCGAGCTGGCGACGAAATTCTACCTCGCTGTGGAAACCGACGTCGGCTTGGTCTTGCCCGGACCCGATGCCCGCGATCATTACTTCAAAAAACTCGCTCGCCTTCGCGAGCACCAACTCACCCTGACCTCGCGGCACCGCAAACATCTCCCAGAAGCCTTCCACCAGATCGACATCCTTCCCCGTCATCTTGTCCTGGGCGCTCTTTTCGACCACATCGACAGTGAACACCTCGCTCAACCCGAAGCCATCCACCCGCAGGCCCGACGTGGCCGCTGGCTCACCCTTGAGGAATTACCCACCCACTTCGAGGCCACCACTCTGCGCCTGATTCCCAAACTCCTCTGGCCCGTCCCGCCAGACCTTCTCTTAGGCATCAAACTCGAACCCTTCTCGCCCTCCTCCCTCGCGGACCGATGTCTGATGGCTCTTACGACCTGCGGCACATCGCTCTTTGTCACCCCTCCCGGGTACCCCCACCATCAAGGCACTGGCATTCGGTAAACCAAACGCAACGAATCGAGGCGCAAACGCGCCCGCCCAAACGCCTCGCGAAGGCTATCCCGATAGGCGGCCAACTCGCTGAGATCGGCTTCATCAATCGAAGGATTGACCTCGGCCAAATCCCGCAGTCTTGCTTCCTCTCGTTCCATCGCTTCCTCCATGGTCTCCATCGCTTTGCGGATCGACCGCACCTTCCGTTGCCCTGCCAGTATTTCCAGAGCCTTCAGCATCCCCGGGATGATCTCTCCGGTCACCTTAGGTTGTTCCAGGAGCTTGCGATGATTGCCCCGCCTCAAAACCGCTTTCATCAACCGGGAATCCGAGGTCAAATCCTGCCCCTGGTGGTCCACCGCGACCCGAACCGGCAGGGGCGGGAGAAAATGATCGGTTTGCAACGAGGCCGGAGCCACACATTCGATCACAAAGTAAGCCTCCAAAATGATGGCCTTGGGCCCCTGAACCTCCCACACCCCGAAGGCACAATTTCCCGCTTCTCCTGACAGCAGGAGATCGATGGCATCGCGCACCATGGGATGATCGGCAGTCATCAAGCCGATCTCCTCACGGCTCAAGGCCTTTTCCCGCTGAAAGGTCACTCCCACGCCTTCCGCGGGCAACTCCGGAAATGCATCGGTGATGACATTGCCAGGCTTCAGAAAATAGCTTCGGGACGACAACTCCTCGACCGCCAGGCCAAAATGGTCGAACAAGCGCAAAACCCAGTCCTCAAATCCCCGATCCCGGTCCCACTGATCGATCAATTCGAGGAGATCATCGATCTCCCCCCGC
>JALQTQ010000325.1 GCA_023263995.1 Akkermansiaceae bacterium
GTCCTTACTACAACAAACCATCCCAAGAAGGCCTTTACCAACACTATCGGACGATCGCTTCCAGCACCGGACTGCCGATCATGCTTTACTCCATCCCCGGTCGATCGGTCATCGAGATCAGCATCGAAACAGTGGCCCGGCTCGCCCACGACTGTCCCAACATCGTGGCCAACAAGGAAGCCGGCGGTTCGGTCGACCGAGTCAATCAACTGATCCAGGCCGTCCCGAAAGACTTCGAAATCCTCTCGGGCGACGACCCCCTCACCCTACCCTTTATGGCTTGCGGAGCCGTCGGGCTGGTCTCGGTGGCCTCCAACCTCATCCCCGAGGTCATGGCCAGCCTCGTCAGCCGCTGTCTCGAAGGAGAATTCGCGGAAGCTCTCGAACTGCAGAAGCGATACTATCCCCTCCTCTCAGGCCTGATGGGGCTCGACACCAATCCCGTTCCAATCAAGTCAGCCGTTGCTCTGCAGGGTTATTGCACCGACGAGATCCGGCTTCCCCTCGTCAATCTCAGCGACGAAAAAACAGCAACCCTTCGTCAGCTCCTTAAATCCTACGGACTCCTCTGATCCCCGACAGAGTCTGGGACTTTCACCCGGCCCCCCCTTCATGAAAGTCGCCCGCCTGCCCGACGGCTCACCCGAGATCTTCCACACCCTGCAAGGGGAGGGACCTTCCCTTGGTGCTCCCGCCACTTTTTTGCGCCTCTCCCTCTGTAACCTGCACTGCTGCTGGTGCGACACCCCCTACACCTGGAATTGGGAAGGGACGCCGTGGCCGCACCAAGACGGCACCAAATTCGCGAGGACGGAACAGATCATCGAGCTCACCCCGACTCAACTCGCCCCCCTCATTTCCCGCCATCAGTGCAATCGCCTCGTTCTCACCGGCGGCGAACCCCTCTTGCAACAAAAGGAACTCGTCGAACTGACCCGACTCCTCCCGGACGTCCCTTTCATCGAGGTCGAAACCAACGGCACGCAGATTCCAGACGACGACTTCCTCGCGCAATCCACCCGATTCAACGTCTCACCCAAGCTTTCCAACTCCGGGATGGCTGAAAAGCTTCGGCTCCATCACGAGGCCCTCTCCCTTTTCTCTTCTCACCCTGAAGCGATCTTCAAATTCGTGGTCTGCTCCCGGGCCGAGCTCGAGGAAGTTCAATCGCTTCAAGACCGGTTCCAGCTCTCCCCCGATCGCATCTTCCTTATGCCCGAGGGCCGGGACCCCGCCACCCTCCACGACCGCTCGCTCTGGCTCGCCGAGATCTGCCGTGACCACGGCTATCGCTTCTCTCCCCGTCTCCACGTCCTCCTCTGGGGGAACACGCGCGCCAAGTAGGAGCCACCAAAGCTCGATATTTTTCCCCACAAAAAAGAAAAAAATCTTCCAGCCCCATCAACCTGCTTGTTCTTCAACCCAGCTCAAAAATCATTTCCCGTTCATTTTTTCCTGCAACTTTTCCCGAATGGACGAGTTTTGTCTCCTGAAGAACCCTATCATGACCCCAGAGCCCTCCAAAAACCCGAACTCTCTACCGGATTTTGACCCCGGTCTTGAGAACGACACGGTCTGGAATCTTCTCGATGAAGCCTCACTTGCCGAGGTTTCGCCCGGTTTCGTCTCCGATACCCTGCGCCGTATCCGACTGGAAGCTCCGGCCCCGACGCCTTGGTGGCAGAAGCTCCTCTCGCCCGGGCCCCTCCTCGCCAGTGCCGCCACTGCAGCGGCCGCCGTCGCCATCATGGTCTCGCTCCCCGAAAACCCGACTCCGATTGCCCCGCAAGTGGAGGTTCCCCCGGTTGCCCCCGTCGGCGACTGGGAAAACCTCGAGGACACCCTCGCCCGGGAACTCCTCTCCGGTGCAGCCGAAGATCCGTCCCTTCTTTCCGACGAGGAAATCGTTGCTCTTCTCTACTAACCCACTCCGCCCCATGAAATTCACCCTTCTCTTCCTCGCCTGCCTGGCCACGGTGGGTGCCAAACCTCTTCCCCCCGAGGTCGTCCGCAACACGGCACGCGAGATCGACGAACTCCTGATCGCGGGACAAAAGGCCCAAGGTCTCACCCCGACCCCGATCACGGACGATGCCACCTTCCTGCGTCGGAGCTACCTCAACATCATCGGGCGACTCCCGACCCACGACGAGGCACGCGCCTTTCTGGAATCCTCCACCAAGGACAAGCGCACCCGCCTCATCGATTCCCTCATCGAATCCCCCGGCTTCAACTCCCGCCTCTTCAATTTCTGGAGCGACCTCCTCCGCTTGAAAACCCAGGAAGAAAGCCACGGCCTCGGCTGGCACGTCTGGCTCAGGAAAGCCGTCGAGACCAATGTCCCCTACGACAAGATGGTCGAAGAGATGCTCGCTTCGGACGGCCACGCCGCCCGCAATCCCGCTGTGGGCTACTACCTGCGCGACCGCGGCATGCTTCTCGACAACATCAGCAATACCGTCGAAGTCTTCCTCGGACAGCAGATCGGCTGCGCCCAGTGCCACGACCATCCCTTTGACGACACCACCCAGATGGAATATTACCAACTGGCAGCCTTCCTCGGAGGCACCGAATACCGCTTCGATGAAGGGCGCGAAAAGATCAGGGAGGTCATGGGCGTCGACGGAGGTGCCCGGGAGCTCCCAAAAAAACGCATCGCCCAAATGACCCGGCAGGAGCGACGCAACTACTTTGCCCAGATACAAAAGAAAGCCGGTGAAAAACGGGCCGAAGCACGGGCTCTGGGCACCGTGATGCGCTACCACCAACGCAACGCCATCAGCGAAACCCCCGGCAAGGAGCTCAAGCTCCCGTCCGATTACCAATACGATGACGCCAAGCCCGGCGACGTCGTCAAACCGAGCTTCCTCTTCGGACTCGAGGCCAAGGATGTTCCCGACGAAGACCGACGCGATTACTTCGCGAAGTGGGTCACTTCCCCGAAGAATCCCTACTTCACCAAGGTCATCGCCAACCGCATGTGGAAATATGCCTTCGGATACGGCTTGGTGGCCAACCCCAGCGACTGGAGCAACTCCCCCGACCCGCTTTATCCCGAGTTAGTGGATCACCTCGAAGGGGCCATGATCGCCTCGGAATACGACCTAAAACAATTCCTCCGCATTCTTTACCACACCCGCCTCTTCCAACAGGAAGTCTCCCCCGAGGAGCCCGCTCAGGGATTCTCCTTTGACTTCCGTGGCCCCGCCCTCCGCCGCCTCGGTGCTGAAGAACTCCGCGACTCCTTTATCACCCTGGCCGCCGGCAACATCGACTCGAATACCAACGACTCCCTCGAACAATCGTGGCATGAATACGTCGAATCCTTCGACTACCTCATGAATACTACCAAGAAGGAGCTCAAGGAACTCAGTGACGCCGTCAACCAAGCAGAAAGCCAACGACGGAAACTCCAAAAGGAACTGTCGCTGC
>JALQTQ010000326.1 GCA_023263995.1 Akkermansiaceae bacterium
CGATCCTCAATCTGCCAAAAGACTAGCAACATAACACAGACAATCGCACGCTATCTCATGCAAACCAAACCGTTACTTCACTCGTTGATCTGTGGCCTTGCGTGGGCCGCATTCATGCTAGTTGTCTCCTTGGGGCTTCTTGGTGTAATATCCCTCTGGTCGAGGCTTGATGATGCCCAACCGATGCGAGTCATGGGAGGCGACAGATGGTTTTCGTTGGGAATCCTATTGGCAGTATCATTCGTCTTTGGCTTCTCGATCGCACGTATCAGACGATGCCGTAAGCCCAAGTCGATCGACTCCAATCCAACGCGTTGAGGCGGCGGTTACATGAGTTCCCGCATTGGCGAGCATGTTCTTCAATTGGCCAAACAGGCAGAACAAGACGCGGATGATCAACTGCCTGCCCGCGCCGAGTCGAAAGCTGAATGATATTTCAACCATCAACCCAGAAATCGAAGCGCGCTGTCGGCAGGCAGTGACATCGCTACGACGATTGCAAAAAATATGGCGATCAACAACGATGCTGACCTGCAAAAGGCCATCGACCAGGCCAATGGCCTAATTCAAGATATTCACGACTACGACATCAGTGATTTCTCAAAGAGTTGGAGGCTGCGATTTCCATGTGGGTATGTCAGAACAGCAACAGAACAGCAACAGAACAGCGGGCACGCATTCCATTTCTTTCCAATGGATCGCTGAAGGACAATATTGCGTATACCTTGATGCTCTCGGATACGACACATTGGTTGCTCGTGCGAGCTGATGTTTCCGGAACGATAAAGGAGCAATTGATTAAGAGGCATCTATTCCTTCTTGATCGCCCTGCAGGGCCTATCAGAAAAATTGACTTTCCTCATCGCGCCATCGCGGCAGACTCATGGCAATGTCTTACCTTCGCTTGAGCCCCTCATCGTTTGGTCGCTCCCTGGTGCTGGGGGGGTGCTTGGTCCTTGAGGCGGCGGCAGCCGCTCCCTTGAGTTTCAACCGCGATATCCGTCCCATCCTTTCCGATAAGTGCTTCGCTTGTCACGGAGTGGACGAGGAGGCGCGCGAGGCCAAGCTGCGTCTCGATACCGCCGAGGGGGCCTTTCGTCAAAAAGGTCGAGGCCTGCCGGCCCTGGTTCCGGGGAAACCGGACGAGAGCGAAGCGTGGTTGCGCATCATTTCGGAAGATGAGGACGAGGTGATGCCGCCTCCCGATTCCCACAAGAAACTCAGCTCGGAAGAGAAAGCGAGCATTCGTCGTTGGATCGAGGAGGGTGCCACTTACCAAAAACACTGGGCTTTTGAGAAGCCGGTGTTCTCCGGTCTTCCTGATGGCGAGGGAGGAGCGATTGACCGATTTCTTGATACTGCTCTTCGGGAGAAAGGTTGGGAACATACGGGGGAGGCCGAGCGCGCCACCCTGATCCGGCGAGTGAGCTTTGCCCTTACCGGTCTCCCTCCTTCGCTGAAAGACCAGGAGCTTTATTTCAAGGACCGCGAGGAGGGGGCATACGCTCGCATGGTCGATCGTTACCTCGCCTCGCCCCGATACGGGGAGGAAATGGCGCGTCACTGGCTTGATGCCGCGCGATACGGAGACACCCACGGGATGCACCTCGACAACGAGCGCCAAATGTGGGCCTACCGTGATTGGGTCATCGGGGCTTTCAACCGTAACCTTCCCTACGACCAGTTTACCATCGAGCAACTCGCGGGTGACCTTTTGCCGGAGGCGCGGGTGGATCAAATGGTTGCGACCGGGTTCAATCGCTGCAATGTCACCACCGGCGAAGGGGGGAGTATTGCCGAGGAATTCCTGTTCCGTTATGCTGTCGACCGGGCCAGCACCACCGCGCAGGTCTGGCTGGGGCTCACCGCACAGTGTGCGGTGTGTCACGACCACAAGTATGATCCCATCTCGCAAAAGGACTTCTATTCGCTCTACGCCTTCTTCCATTCCAATGCCGACCCCGCAATGGATGGCAACAGTCTGCTGACTGCTCCTGTCATCAAGGTCACGCCGGAAGACCACGAGGAACGCCTCGCCCGGTTTGCCCGGGAGGCCGAAGCCGTGGTGGCCGAGATGAAAAAAGATCCGGCTTGGGCGGCATACCGCGACCCCGCTCAGGTGGAAAAGCTTGATCCGGTGGTTCGGTCGGAAGCGGTCTGGTTTGACGACAGCTTTCCGGCCGGGGCCAAGGTCGGTTCCTCGGGGCACCCCCTGACTTTGGTGGACGAGCCCGTTTTCAGCGGGAAGAAGTCCCTGAAACGCGGGGGCGAGGCCATGGCGCAGGACTACTACGAAGCCGGGGCGGTTCCTCTCGTGGTGCCGACGAATCCCACCTTCTTTCTGCACCTTTACCTTGCTCCCGGGGATTTGCCGGAGGAGGTGATGATCCAATTCCACACCTCCGGTTGGAGCCACCGTGCGATCTGGGGTGCGGACCTTATCGAGTTTGGCAGGAAAGGAACTCCCGAACGCTTCGTTGCCGGGCCTCTGCCCGACGCCGGGCAGTGGATCCGCCTCGAGGTGCCGGGCGAGAAGATGGGATTGCTGGCCGGCATGACGGTGACCGGCTTTGCCTTCACCGTGCACGGAGGAACCGCCTTTTTCGATCGCTTCGGGGTCTCCGGTGAAAGTCATCCGGCCCATGACCCGACCTTGTCCTTTCAGGCTTGGCGTCAAGCCAAGGAAAACAAGGGCGTGCCTGCTCCCTTTGACTCCTGGTTGCAGGACGGGCCGGATCACATACGAAGTGAATCAGAATTGGATCAGCTCAGGACCTACTACCTGTCACGGGTTTGCCGGGCGCTGGGCGCAGGGGTGGCCCAACTGCGTGTGCAGTTGGAGGAGGTTGAGCAGCGACGGAAGGCCTATCTTGAGTCCCTTCCCTCAAGCTTCATCTTCCGCGATCTTCCCAAGCCCCGACCGAGCCATGTCATGAAAAGGGGTGAATACGACCAGCCGGGGGAAAAAGTGGACCCCGGAACACCTTCGGTCTTGCCTCCCCTCGACTTTGCCGGGGAGCGTGCGACGCGGCTCGATTTGGCAAAGTGGTTGGTTGCGCCCGAAAACCCGCTGACCGCGCGGGTAGCGGTGAACCGGTTGTGGCAGCAGATTTTCGGGATCGGGCTCGTCCGCACCAGCCATGACTTTGGGACCCAAGGTGAGCTGCCGAGTCACCCGGACCTCCTCGATTTTCTCGCCCTCCGCTTTCAAGAGCAGGGGTGGGACGTCAAGGCGCTGGTCCGCGACTTCGTGATGAGCCGGGCCTTTCGGCGGGAAAGCGCGGCTGCGGGTGAGAGTTGGAGCAACGATCCCGAGAATCGCTTCCTCTCCCGAGGCCCCCGCTTCCGCCTTGCGGCCGAACAACTGCGGGACCAAGCTCTCTTTGCGGGGGGATTTCTTGACCTCGAAATGGGGGGGCGCGG
>JALQTQ010000327.1 GCA_023263995.1 Akkermansiaceae bacterium
TGTTATTTTTGGAGTCGAGGGTGCGAATGATCGCGAAGTGGGGCAGCGTTCGCTCGGCCAGCTCGGTGTAGACCGAGGTTTGTTCCTCTTCGGTGGGTGGGTTGTTGCCTTCGAGAAGGAAGAATTCGGTGCGGAAGAGCCCGACACCTTCCGCGTTGTTGTCTTTGACCAGGTCGAGTTCGTGGGTGAACTCGATGTTGGCCGAAAGGGTGATGTGGTGTCCATCGGTGGTGTTGCTTTCCCGGTTGCGGAGCTCTCGGAGAGCCTCGCGTCGTGCTTCCTTTCGCGAACTCAGCGAGCGGTAATGCTCGAGGGTCTCGGGCATGGGGTGGACAATGAACTTGCCGGAATAGCCATCGATGATCGCTGGAGCCAAGGTTGTGATCTCGAGAACGGCATTGCCGAGCCCCACGATGGCAGGGATCCCGAGGGCCCGAGCGAGAATGGCCGTGTGGGAGTTGACGCTGCCGGCTTCGGTGACAAACCCGAGGAGCTTGCTGCGGTCCATTGAGGCGGTATCCGACGGAGTGAGGTCGTAAGCCACAAGGAGGTGTTGAAAATCCGGGGATTCCGCTTGAAGATCGGGAGTGAAGTTACGAAGAACCCGCTGGGAAACGTCTTCGATATCGATGATACGCTCTCGGAGATAGGGGTCGGCGATCCGCCGCATGCCCTCAAGGACGGTCTGCATCACCGCGTAGAAACAATATTCGGCATTCTGCAAGCGGTTCTCAATCGCTCTTTCCACCTTGGTGCGGAGGCTGGGATCGTCGAGCACCATCCCATGAGCTTCGAAGACAAGCCCTTCATCGCCACCGGCAAGCTCGTCCATGCGGTCCTTGAGATCGCTCAGCTGCCTACGAGTGATTTCGAAGGCGGCCTGCAGTCGTTTTTTCTCGTGGGGAACGATCGACGGGGGAATCTTGTAAACCTTGGGGGCTGAGAAGCCGCGACCGGAGACCTGGACTGGGCCGATGGCAATCCCCCGGGAGACCGGGGAGCCGTGGAAAATGCGCTCTGGGGGAGGGCTTTCAGCCATGACAATAGAAAGGTGGGTGGCGGGCCAGAGCCCGTCGGTCAATCACCGGGCTGCTGGCAGGAAGGGGAGCTCAAGTCGAGGTCACCTCTTCGAAATTTCGCGCAATGAGATCGCCAAGGGCTTGTAAGGCTTCCTCGGCTTGATCGCCCTCGGTGGTCACGGAAATCACCGACCCGTGTCCGGCTGCCAGCATCATGAGCCCCAAGATGCTTTTCCCGTCGACTTCGTCGTCGTCCTTTTCCACACTGATTGAGCAGGGAAAGCTATTGGCGATCTTGACGAACTGGGCAGCAGGGCGGGCGTGAATTCCAAGCTGGTTGGTAATGGTGAATTCTTTTTGGGGCATGAAAGTCGAGTCTCGTGTCGGGGTGATTGTGACGGGCGAGGGCAGGGCGGGAAAGATAATTATTCATCCGGAACCGGTGAAGAAATTGCCATCGGACATGAATCGAAGCGCTACCAATCTGCCTGATTCGGGATTGCGAGGGGACCGGGCTGGGCTGGAATGGGGGCAGGAGACGCGGAAAGAGGGGTTGACGGGCAGGAGAGCCCTCTTTTTCAAGAGAGCCTTTGGGGGGAGGTCTTTGGGGGGAGGGAAAGCCCGGAGACGTTTCTGAGGTCTGGTCGGGATTAGGTTGATTTGCCCCATTGGTGGCATTACAGACGGAAGGAGGTGAAACGATGGTTTTGGCTTTTCAAGGCTCTGACGGTGGTCGGGCTTCTTGCCTTGTGGGGTGTTGTGTGGTCGGTGGACCTCAGGGTGAACAAGCGGGAAAGAAGTGAACTTGAGGTGGTGAAAAGCGGCCGCAAGCGTTTGGTCAGTGAACGGAGGGGCCAAGAAAAAGCGGGCGATGTTCACGAGCGCAAAGACATTCCCGGGAACGGAAGTTCCCGTTGAGGTATCAAGCGCCCTTTTTCATCTTGGCTCTTCGGCGAGCCATTGATTCATGCCGCCGGCCACATTGGTCACATCCGTGAAGCCGTTTTGAAGCATCCACAGGCCGGCTCGGGCAGAACGCATGCCGGCCGCACAGTAGACGAGGTACTTTGCGTCTCTGGGCAAATTGGCGGCGGAAGCGGGCCAGGTGCTCAAAGGAAGGAGTTGCGAACCACCAATATGCGCCATGGCGTATTCGTCTGGTTCGCGGACATCGAGGATGACGCCGTCAAATCCCTCAGCGAGGATTTGGCGGAGTTCGAGGGTGCTGATTTCAGGGAGCTCGGTCATGGAACAGGAATCGTTTTGGTAAGTGATCGGGGCGGTAATGGTGCCTTCGGGACCGCAAAGCGGACAGGCTGGGTCGGGTTTGATCTTGATCTCGCGGAAGCGGGTGGTCAGGGCGCGGTAATGCACGAGGCGTCCGAGCGGTGGCGCCCCTAGACCGGCCAGAAGTTTGATTGCTTCCATCGCCTGAAGGGAGCCGACGATGCCCGGCAGGACCCCCAGGACCCCGGCTTCAGCGCAACTGGGCACCGCTCCGGGAGGGGGTGGCTCCGGGAGCAGGCATCGGTAGCAGGGTCCCCCAAGGTGAGGTGCGAATACCGTGACCTGTCCTTCAAATTGAAAGATGGCTCCGTGGATCAGGGGCTTTTGGAGAAAGAAGGCGGCATCGTTGGCGGCGAAGCGGGTCGGAAAATTGTCCGAGCCGTCGAGGATGGCATCGTATCCCGCGAGGAGATCGAGCGAATTATCGGCGGTGAAACGTCCGGGGTGAACGACGACTTCGACGTGCGGGTTGATGTGCCGGAGGTGGGCGCGGGCGCTCTCCAGTTTGGGTTGGCCCACCCGATTGGTAGAGTGGAGGATTTGGCGGTGTAGATTGGTCAGGTCTACGACGTCCGGGTCAAGCAAGCCGATGCG
This sequence comes from Akkermansiaceae bacterium, assembly GCA_023263995.1. Taxonomy (GTDB): domain Bacteria; phylum Verrucomicrobiota; class Verrucomicrobiia; order Verrucomicrobiales; family Akkermansiaceae; genus SW10. Next base: position 2,901 of record JALQTQ010000327.1, read on the forward strand.
GCCGACTCCGGCCGCGGCAAGGTAAACGAGGGCGGGAGAGCCCAGCCCGCCGGTGCCGATGCAAAGAATCGAGGAATTTTTGAGTCGTTGCTGACCCTCTTCCCCCAACTCGGGAAGCATCGTTTGGCGGAGGTAGCGTTGGCTTTCTTCCGGAGTCAGGGGCACGACGTCACGATGAGTCGGGGAAGGGCCCGAGGCAAGGAACGATTGCCGGGCTCGGTGGTGGGTGGTAGGGTCGTTGCAGTGAGAGTTTCCATCGTGGCCCACCCCCGTAAGCCGGATGCTCCGGCAGCGGTGCGTCAGGTGCGACAGAGCCTGTTGAGCCGTGGGATTGAGGTCTTGCTCGAAAAGGAAACGGCGGGCTTGATCGGAGAGGCAGGGGAGACGGATTTCGTCGCTGGAGCGGATCTCGTCATTTCGCTCGGAGGCGATGGCACCTTGCTCGAGACCCTCCATCGCATCGGACC
>JALQTQ010000328.1 GCA_023263995.1 Akkermansiaceae bacterium
ATTCAAGTGACCCGGGGCACCGACACCCGCAATGGCCTCTTCTACCGCGACCTGAAGCGCCCCGATTCTCCCGTAGTGGAACTCCTCCCCGAGTTCGATGCCTCTTACGAGTTCATCTCGAACCGTGGCACCACCTTCATCATCCAAACCGACCACGAGGCTCCGAAGCAGCGCGTGATCGCCATTGATCTCGCCCGCCCGGATCGCGCCAACTGGCAAACGATCATTCCAGAGTCCCCAGAAACTCTTCGCTCAGTCTCACACGTCGGCGGCATTCTGATCGCCAACTATCTCAAGGACGCCCGGACCGAAATCCGGCGCTTCCAAACCGACGGCTCTCCGCTCGCTTCGGTAAAACTTCCCGGGCTTGGAACCGCCTCAGGATTCAGCGGCAAGTCCGGAGAAAGGGAAACCTTCTACACCTTCACCTCATTCACCCGCCCCGGCACGATCTACCGCTACAACACCGAGACCAACTCCTCCACCGTCTTCAGGCAACCAGACACCCGGTTCAACCCGGAAAATTACGTGTCGCAACAGATCTTTGCGACCTCGAAGGACGGCACCAAAGTCCCGATGTTCGTTGTTCACAAAAAAGACCTCAAACGAGACGGCTCGAATCCCACCCTTCTTTACGCTTACGGTGGTTTTAACATCTCCCTGCGCCCATCCTATTCTCCCGCCACCATCGCCTGGCTCGACCTCGGGGGAATCTACGTGATGGCCAACCTGCGGGGCGGCGGAGAATACGGCGAAGAATGGCACCGCAGCGGAATGCGGCTCAAAAAACAAAATGTCTTCGATGACTTCATCGCCTGCGCCGAACACCTCATCTCAGAAAACTACACCTCCTCACCGAAGCTCGCCATTTCCGGAGGCTCCAACGGCGGCCTACTTGTTGGGGCCTGCTTGGTCCAGCGACCCGAGCTCTACGGAGCCTGCCTCCCCGCCGTTGGAGTGATGGACATGCTCCGCTTTCACAAGTTTACTATCGGATGGGCCTGGCAAGCCGAATACGGCAAACCGGATGACCCCGTCGACTTTGTCAATCTCCTCCGATACTCGCCCTACCACAACCTCAAGCCAACCTCCTATCCCGCCACCCTGGTCACGACCTCCGACCACGACGACCGAGTGGTCCCCTCGCATTCCTACAAATTCACTGCGGCCCTACAAGCGGCTCAAAAAGGGAACGCCCCGACCCTGATCCGGATCGAAAGCAAGGCCGGGCACGGGGCCGGCACCCCGACCTCGAAGCGCATCGAAGCGGTGGTGGACAAATACTCTTTCCTCTCCCGGGCCCTTGGCTTTCCGCTGAAGCAATGATCAATCTTCTTCACCAAAGAGAACATCCTCAAAGAGGTCGATCTTGCCCTTGGACCGCGTTCTGAGCCTTCCCAACCGAAAGGCCTGCCAGGCCTCGTCACGGCGTCCCACCAAAAGAGCATCTCGAATGGCCTCCTTGTTGGCCTCGAACCCACCACCAAGTTCGGAGGCGTGGCGGTCAAACCACTCTCGGACTTCCTTTTCACTCACAGTGGCCCCCACCAGTCGTGCAAGATGTTCGGCCCGCTGGATGCGCGCCGCCACCCGCATCTTGCGTTCATCCCCACCCTGCCAGCCCGCGCGTTCCGCCAGGGCCGGATAAACTTCAGAAGACGGATAGCGATCCCGTTCCAATTCCATCGCTTTCTCAACCGTTTCGTCAGACACCGCCACGTCCTTCGACATCGAGACTTTGATCTGAAGTTTGAGCAATTCGTCGTCGATCAGCTGATTGACCAGCAGCAAGCGTAAAATTCGCCGTTCGCCGGCCGAGGTGTCGGCAAGCTTCTCCCCCCGTCGCCACAGGTATTCCTTTAAGGCCTCCTCGACCTGACGGCGATAAATCGGCCGGTAATACACCCTCGCGACCACTCCTTGGGCCTTGGCTTCGGCGATGGCGGTGGTCTCGTCACGCGGCGATTCGTTCAGGGATCGATAAAGCGGTCCCTTCCACACAAAAAGATCGAAAGCCAGGTAGCCAGTCAGCACAAGATAGACCGCCATCCGGATCGCCATCGCGCGGGCGACATTCTTCATCGGACGATGACGTTGGCTCCGGGACGGACGAATTGCGGAAAGCGGGCAGCATCCCAATTTGAGAGCCGATAGCAGCCCGCACTTTGGGAACGACCGATGGTGCGCGGACTCGAAGTTCCGTGAATTCCAATCCCGGATCTCGAAAGCCCGCACCACAACACCCCGACGGGGCTGTTCGGACCATGGGCGACCTGAATAGCCTCCTTACTGCGCTGGCCGGTCTGCAAGAGCTGCTTGTCATATCGCCACGAAGGGAACTCGACACAGGTCTCCATTTTCCAAGCACCCCGGTGAATGAATTTTTCCTGACCCGGGGTGATCGGAAACATTGCCACCATCTTGCCAAGTGGCTCCTGCTCTTCCTCCGAGACAATCATCGCAGTTCCCGGGACGACAATTGTGGGTTGGGAGGGATCGTAGACGAACAACTGCTTGTTTTTGGTGTCAATGACCACGTTGTTCCGGCTCAATTTCTCGTCCTCCTTGTGCATCCGCCCCACCGCGAGGTCCTCGATCCGGAATGGCTCGATGTTGGGCACAATGACCGGATCCCCGGGTTTCAAGCTGTATGCTTTCGACTTGCTGTTGAGCTCAATCAGGAAGGACTCGGACGTGTGATAACGTTCTGCCATGAACTCAAGATAGCTCCGGTAGGCCATCAGCTTCACCCCACCGACGTCCTCGTATTCCTGCGGCAGATCCGGATTAATGTAGCTCTTGGAGAACGAGGGCACGATCCCAACCGCATAGAGATTTTTCACCTTCTTTTCGGCCTCCTCCAAGAGGGCATCCCAAGCCCCAGGGGGGGCGACCTCGAAACCGATTATACGAGTAAACAGCCCGCTGGGTAAAGTTTCCCGGCTTCCCATCCAAAAAACCCGGACCAAAACAATTTTGGTCCAAGAAGATTTGGATGCGCAGCCCGTCGTCCCCACTCTTGGGCACGTCTGCACCACCGGCCACCGCAAGGGCGAAAAAGATGAAAAGGGAAAAGAAGATTCGCATATCGTCAGTCAAGCTGCCGCGGGAGAGTAGCAGATTCAGAATCTTCCGCCAACTTTCCGGAAAGGAATCTTCCGAGCGCCCCGGGGAACTACTCTTCGATAGTAAGCCTTGATTTCCCTGCTCCTTCACCTAATCCCCCTCTATGCGTTTTAACGAACTTGGCCTCAAGGAAACTGTCCTTGAAGCCGTCACCGAATCCGGGTACGAGACTCCCACTCCGATCCAGGCCCAAGCCATCCCCCTTGTGTTGGAGGGCCGCGATGTCATCGGGGCCT
>JALQTQ010000329.1 GCA_023263995.1 Akkermansiaceae bacterium
CTCTCCGCGACGTTTGGCTGGTGAGAGGTCGAATCGGTGGAGGGTTCATGATTTTTCGGCGTGTCAGCTCGGACGCCGTGAGCGCAAACTCAGGAAGGCGTCTCACCCCGGCCACGAACAGATTCAGCTTAGGATTGTCAAAGCCCTGAAATTGTCGACGGGGTTCCGTCTGCTTTTCGGCGACCACTTGCGCACCAAAGCATACCCTGACAGAGTCAGCAAGACGCCCCTCGAAAGTTGGTGTCGCCCACCCCACCGAAACCCGCCTCATAAGCCCTGGTCTCAGGGTCCCCACCCTGAGCCTTGCCAGTCTCAGAAAAGCCTATCGAGAAATCAAAGTGATTCGGGCCAACCACAATTTCCAACTGCTTCGTCGATCACGGAACCAACAACCGCGCCCATGATGGTGAGTCTTTCTAGCCTGCAGGGATTCCACAGGATTCATCGAGTCCTTCTCTTTCGGTTTGGTTTGTGTCATTTCTCCGAGGTGACCAGACGCTTTTTTCTCCCCGCGGCCTTATCTTCCCTTGCTCTCCTCCCGTCGTGCACGTCGTTATCGCCGGCAGGCGAACATTACAGCCCGGACCGCGTTCGATCCTTCATCGCGGCCCAACGGAACGCCGGACATCCAAACTACAACCCGACCTGGCTCTACGTCGTCGATCCGGCCAAGCAACGAATGCAGGTCATTTCCCTCAAAACAGGTCAGGTCCGGGAAACCCTGCGTTGCGGCACCGGGCGACAAGGTCTCGGCTTTGCCCACGCCCAAACTCCCCCCGGCATCTTCACCATGGGCGGAGTGCGCATCGCCCAAAATGCCGACCCCTCAATTCAAACCGGTGACTCCAAGCGCGGGGTGAGCGGGATCTATGCCGAGATCCTTTATCCGCCAACCTATCCCAACACCGCCTTGCGGGGCTATGTTCCCAATGGCGTGGTCATTCATTCGTACAACCCCGATGCCAGCGAAATGCTCCGTCAACGTCGAGCCCAACGAATGATCGGGCGGATCCCCTGCACCACCGGATGCCCGGTTCCCGACATCGATGAAGCGCCTAAACTCGTGCCCTACCTCAAAGAATCGGCCGGGATATTCGATCCCACTTCAAAGCCCAATGACCTCCTTCAAGGTCTGATCCAGAGCGGCAAGGTTCGTGTTTACCAGCGCCAGCAACTGGGCGACCCCATCTACATCCTCAACCGGTCTTAGGATCGAGCATATTCCGGGTCATGCCGGATCAAGCAGCCCCGGGGCTCAAGCCGCAAGTCGGAAAAAGAAATAACAGAAGCGATTTTTTTGTCTATCGATGGGGCGGCACGCGATAAAACAGGTCGACAGGCTCTCAGCGAGAAAGTGACGCCCGATCTCTCTGGTCTTGAATGGAGCCCATCGCCTGCCCATGTGGCGCTTCACCAAGAGCCGGGATCACCGGAGGCATCCACCGCGAAACAAAGCTCATCCACCTCCGTGCCTGCGAATTTAAAAGCCTCCAAAACCACTGCCTCCGCGCCATCACCCAACAAACCCACTCAAAGCCCTAGAAACGCTTCATCCCCAAACTTTGGAAAGCCCCCTCAATCCTTTGAATTGAGGGGATTCAAATGGCGGACAGAGAGGGATTCGAACCCTCGGTACCGTTGCCGGCACACTCGCTTTCCAGGCGAGCCCATTCGACCACTCTGGCATCTGTCCAAAAATTTTGGTGCGGTCGGGGGCGGCGGACGCTAGCCCGTTCGCCAGATCCTGGCAATCCCGAAATGAGAATAAATCCAGACACCTTGTTTCCCCCAAATTCCCACAAGCTCAAGCTAACGGACCTTGGCCGATCCCAACATTTCGAGGACCGTCTTGAAGCGTCCGAGATTTTCCTCGTCGGCTTCGCACAGGTCCTCATGGCATTCGAGGATGTGTTTTTCACGGTCTACCGTGCGGCCCAAGTCAATCAAATCCAATCCGGATCGAGCTTCCTCCATTCGTCCGATCCACGGCCCCTCTTCCGGCTCGATGACCAGAAGGCGGTGGAGGCCGAGTTCGCGCAGTGAGCCGAGGGTTTTCTCGTTGGTCCCGACGATGGCCAAGGTCGCTTTGCCGGTTCGGCGGAAATCAATCCCGAAACCAGCGAGCATTCCCATGAAGGTGGAGTCCATCCCGGAGCATGCTTCGAGATCGACTACGAACGCCTTGGCTCCCCGGTCGAGACATCGTTCGACCAACTCCTTGATGACCGCGCTTTCCATGAAGGTGCCCCGCCCTTCTGGTCGGATCCAGACGTAGGACTCGAAGAGGCAGGAAGAGATGGGATTTACCTTTTCCATCGGCAGTCGCGGAACGATAGATCAATTCATCCTCAGGTCAACGCAAGGCAGAGGTGCCAGGCCAAAACAAAGAGGACGAGGTGAAGAGCGGAGAGACCGAGGAGCTGGGGCGCGACTTCGCCGGGTTCCAGAAGCAGCAATTCCAGCCCGAGGAAGACGAGAGCCAAAATCAAGGAGACCATGAACCAAAGGCCCGGTCCGGCGGTCAGCAAGACGAGCCCGGCAGGGAGCACCGTCATGAGATAAATCAGGAGAGCCACTGGCTTGCGTCCCCATCGTACCACCAGGGTCCGCTTGTGGGCGGCCCGATCTTCTTCGAGATCACGGTAGTTGTTGACCGCGATCAGGACTGCCGAGAGCAGGCCAACCTGGAGGCCCACCAGCCAGGCCCGCATTGGCCACTCTCCGGTCTGGATGAAGACTGTTCCCGCCACGGCCACAAGGCCGAAGAAGAGGATGACGAAGAGCTCGCCCAAACCGAGATAGGCCAAGGGAAATTTTCCGCCGGTGTAACCGTAGCTGAGATAGAGCGAGGGAATTCCGATGAGCAAGATGGGCCATCCGCGGGCCTGAAAGAGAAAAACCCCGCACACCATGGCCTGCACGAGGAGAAAAATCGCCCCTTGGTAGAGGGCGCGAGGACTCAGCAGGCCTCCCGCCGCGGCCCGCTTGGGACCGAGACGCCGGTCGGTGTCGGCCCCCTTTTCGGCATCGATCACATCGTTGAAGAAGTTGGTGGCAATCTGGATGAAGAGCGCTCCGAACACGGTGACGACGGCCAAGCGCCATGAGAGCGCTCCATTCATTGACCATGCCACCAAACAGCCAGCCCAGACAGGAACGACGGCCGCCGGGAGAGTTTTCGGGCGGGCCGCAAGGACCCATGATTTCAGGACAGCCATTCGCGAAGACAATGATCAATAATCTCCCGAGTCCCCTTCCCTTTCATCCAGCGAGTGGTTTCCGCACCAAGACCGGTCAGGGGACCCGGGGAAACTTGGAAAAGTCGGGAGTCCGTTTCTCGATGAAGGCCTG
>JALQTQ010000032.1:0-1606 GCA_023263995.1 Akkermansiaceae bacterium
TCAAGTCCGCCCGGCGAAGCCGCTAGTTAATGAACCCAATCCCAACCTGAACGCTCAACTGGGATTTTTTAGACGGTCTCTCAGGTCGTCCTGACTGTTGGCAGGGAAGCGACTTTCGGCAAAAGTTTCCCCTCATTTTGAAAGCGGGGCTTCTAGCGTCTCCGCCCACGAAAGCGCTCGCGCGGGTCCTCGCTGCTCTCTTCGTCCTTGTAGCGTAGGATTCCGTTCTCTTTCAGATTTCGGACAAAGTCCTTCATGTCGCCCTTGAGTTCCTCATCGGCCACCAAGGCGCCCAAAGTTCCTTTTTTCTCCTGCACCTGATCGATGGCACGCCGGGCCGAGTCGGCGGTGCGATTGATTGAGGCGATGAGGTCTGGGAGCATCTCGACGGCCGGGTCGATTTTCAGGACCGCTTGCTGCACCGCCGTATTGGTTGCGCGGACCTCGCGGATGGTCTCCCGGAAATCGCCCACCACCGGCCCGAGCGCATCACCCAGCTCGGCGAAGGCCGCCGTGGCATTCTCGAGGTTGCGCAGACTACCACTCACGCTCTCAAGATTGGCTGGCGAGAGAATTTCGCCATTCACCTTATCGAGAGTGGTGGTCAATTGGGCGGCGACCTTGCGGATTTCATCCACCGATTGCTCGATCTTGACCAAGGCCCCCCTGGCCTCACGGACCACCTCCCGGGTTTCGGCGGCAATACTCGCGGCTTCACTTTGGAGTCGCTCCAGGCCATCAGGTCCCAGTCCTTCCACGACATCGCCATTGTTCAGAAAACTCCCGGAGGCCTCGACTGGCGGCATGATGACAATTTCCTTATCACCCAGAAGGCTGGCCGTGCCGATCCGGAACGACGCCCCTTGCTCGATGCGGTAGTCGGCATCGATCCTCAGAATCACCTGGATCTTGTCGCCCCCCAAGAGGACCGGCCTGGCAGCCACGGTGCCGATCTTGGCCCCGCGCAAGCGGACCGAGCTCCCCTTGACGATGCCGGAGGCCTCTTGGAAGTTGACCTTCAGTTCATACTGTTCCTTGAAAAAATCCTGAATTCCGCCGAAGGCCAAAATGATGGTTCCGAGTAGGCCCAGACCGAGAAACAAGAAGGTCCCGACGAGGGTTTCGGTCTTTCTGGAAGGAGTGGCCATGGGAGAAGTATGGGGGCTGGTCCGGGAAATCACAAATCCGAATCGGTCGCCCGCCCAGCCACGAAATTGGCCAAGACCGGATCCGCGCTCTTCTGAAGCTCCTCCGGGCCACCGTCCCAGTAGATCAATCCTTCCTTCATGAAAATGATCCGGTCGGCGATTCGGAAGACGCTTCGCAATTCGTGAGTCACGACCACGTTGGTGATTCCATGATCACGGGCCAGATCCTTGATGAGGTGGTCGATTGAATCTCCCGTCACCGGGTCGAGGCCGGCATGAGGTTCGTCGTAGAGCACGCAACACGGCTTGTTCACCACCGCCCGGGCCAAAGCCACCCGCTGGCGCTGACCACCGGAGAGTTCCGCCGGTTTGCGGTGACGCAACCCCTCCAGTTGCAGCAAGGCCAGCACCTGCTCCACATCTCTGCTGATCTCAGCGGCTGGTACACCGCGCAGCTC
>JALQTQ010000032.1:1616-20677 GCA_023263995.1 Akkermansiaceae bacterium
CGACAGCCTCACAAGCTCAAGGGCCTCAGCCACTCGGGTGGCCAGCTCTTGCCGGTCCTTCACCCCCGCCTCCTTCATGGGGAAGGCAATGTTCTCCGCCACCGTCATCGAGTCAAAAAGAGCGCCGCCCTGAAACATCATGCTGACCTTGCGGCGAGCCCAACCCAACTCCCGCTCCGACAGGCCCGAAATCAGCTTTCCTTCCAGAGTGACGGTGCCTTCATCCGGCTGCAAGAGACCGGCCATGTGTTTCATGAGGACGGTCTTTCCGCCGCCCGAGGAACCAAGCAGAACAAGGATTTCCCCACGCCTGACCTCCAAATCAACCCCACGCAGAACCTCGTTTTGTCCAAAACTCTTTCTGATGCCCCGCATTTCCAGAAAAACCTCGCCGTCCATGCCCCTGTTCTAAGCCCCCGAATCGGGAATTGCACTCCGCGATCTTTGCGATTTCTTTTGACCCGATGACTGATGCTGCCCACGCCCACGAGCTGATTGTCATCGGTGGCGGGGCAGCTGGGTTCTTCGGGGCGATCACCGCCGCCGAGGCTGGGCTCGGCGACATCCTCATTCTCGAGCGAGGACCTGAAGTCCTCACCAAGGTCCGCATTTCTGGAGGAGGACGCTGCAATGTCACCCACGATTGTTTTGACCCACGCGAGCTCGTCAGCCACTACCCGCGGGGCTCGAAAAGCCTTCTGGGTCCCTTTCACCGCTTCCAACCGGCCGATACCATCTCGTGGTTTACCAATCACGGGGTCGCCTTGAAAACCGAGGACGACGGGCGCTTGTTTCCGGTCACCGACCACTCCGGGACCATCATCGATTGCCTCACCACCGCCGCGCGGCATGGCGGGGTGAACTGGCGCACGCACTGCGGGGTCGCCAAGGTGGAACGAACCGAAGAAGGCTTCGAGATCAATACCGAGACCGGCGAGCAACTGCACTGCCGCGCCCTCCTTGTGGCCACCGGTGGGATCCGGAGCAGGCAGGCCCGCATCCCAGCTGAAGATCTGGGTCACTCCCTGAGCCCACCGGTCCCCTCGCTTTTCACCTTCAAGATCGATGACCCCCGCCTCCACGACCTGCAAGGAGTCTCGGTTCCCCATGCCGCCTTGAAGGTCGGCGACCTTGTGTCCACCGGGCCACTCCTCATCACCCACTGGGGACTGAGTGGACCGGCGGCCCTAAAAGCCTCGGCCTGGGGCGCGCGCAAACTGGCCGCCCGCGATTACCAGTTCACCCTCGAAGTCAACTGGACCGGGATGGGATCCGCGGAGTCTCTCGGCCCGCAATTCGACCACCACCGCCAGCACCACGGCACCCGCAAGATCCTGAAGCGTTCACCGATTGAAGGGATCACGCGGCGACTTTGGCAACGCCTCGCTCGCTTCAGCGGCATCGATGACAAAACGACCTGGGCCACCATGACCCGCGCGCAAACCAAGGAGCTGGTGGGCCAACTCACCAGCGCCCGCTTCGATGTCGCAGGGAAGAGCCTCAACAAGGACGAGTTCGTCACTTGCGGCGGAGTTTCGCTCGATGACCTCCGTCTGCAAACGATGGAAAGCAAGCAAGTTCCCGGACTCTACTTCGCCGGGGAAGTTCTCGATATCGACGGGATCACCGGTGGCTTCAACTTCCAGTCGGCGTGGACCACCGGCCACCTCGCCGGCCTCGCCATCGCCGGTCAGTCGCGGTAGCTCCGGCGAGGCGATGACTTTCCGTTTCCTCGCATTGCATTCCTAGCGTTTTACGCTATTGCCGGGACATGCCCGCCCCTCATCCTTTTCTCGCCAAAGACTTCAAAATCAGGTGGTCCACCCTCACACCCGACCACCTCAAAGCCGATGTCACCAAGGCCATTGAAAACGGGAAAGCCAACCTTGAAGCCATCAAGAAGATCGCTCCCTCCGAGGCCACCTTTGACAATACTTTCGGAGCCCTCGAGTCCGCCACCGAAGATCTCGACCGCGCTTGGGGCCGCGTCAACCACCTCGATTCGGTGGCCAACTCGGACCAACTCCGCGAGGTCCTGAACGAAATGCTCCCGGTCGTTTCAGAATTTTCTTCATCGATCTCGCTCGATGACGATCTCTGGCGCGTCCTCAAGACCTTTGGGGACTCCGAAGCCGCCGCCAACCTCACTGCGATTCAGCAACGCTTTGTCGAGGAGACCTGCAAGGACTTCGAGTCCGCCGGAGCCGATCTCGAACCAGAGGCCAAAAAGCGGATGTTTGAAATCAACAACGAACTGGCTCGCGAAACTCAGAAGTTCGGGGAAAACGTCCTCGATTCCACCAATGCCTGGGAACTCTTCGTCGAAAATGAGGACACGTTGCTCGGCCTCCCGGAATCAGCGAAGGCGAGCGCCGCCGAAGACGCCAAGGCCAAGGGCAAGGAAGGTCAATGGCGCTTCACCCAGCAGTTCCCCTCGATGTATCCCGTGATGCAGTATGCCGAAAACGAGGCCCTGCGCCGCCAAATCTGGGAGGGGGGCTGCACCATCGGACAGGGAGGAAAGTACGACAACACCCAACACATCTGGAACATCCTCAAACTCCGACAGGAAAAGGCCGTGCTTCTCGGCTTCAAGAACTTTGCCGACCACGTTCTCGATCGCCGCATGGCGGGCTCCGGTCAAAACGCACTCGACTTCACCGAAAACCTGCACGCCCGAATCAAAGGCCGATTTCAAGACGAGATCGCGGAACTTCAAGCCTACAAGGCTGAGAAAACCAGCAGCCCCAACACCCCCCTGCAACCGTGGGAAGTGGCCTTCTGGTCCGAGAAACGTCGTAAGGAGATGTATGATTTTGACGACGAGGCCCTGCGCCCCTACTTCCCGGTCGATCAGGTCATGGAAGGACTCTTCGCCCTGACTTCCCGCCTCTTTGGGATCAATATTTCCACTGCTGATGCCGAAACCTGGCATCCCGAGGTGACATTCTACGAAATCCACGATGCCAACTCGGGAGAGCACCTCGGATCGTTTTACGCCGACTGGCACCCGCGTGAATCCAAACGCGGTGGAGCCTGGATGAATTACCTCGAAACTGGTTTGCCGACGCCGCGCACCCCGCACCTCGGCCTGATCTGCGGCAACATGACCAAGCCCACCTCCAGCAAACCCGCCCTCCTCACCCACAACGAGGTCGAAACGATTTTCCACGAATTCGGCCATCTTCTCCACCACCTCCTTTCCAAGGTCGAGATCAAGTCCCTCGCCGGGGTCAATGTCCCTTGGGACTTCGTCGAACTCCCCTCCCAAATCATGGAGAATTTCTGCTGGGACCGGGAGTCGCTCGACCTTTTCGCCAAGCACCACGAGACGGGCGAAACCATTCCGGACGAGCTTTTCGCCAAAATGATGGCTTCCCGCAACTACCTCGCGGCCTCGACCTTCATGCGTCAACTCGCCCTCGGCAAACTCGACCTTGAGCTGCACCTTCGGACCGCCGAGCTGGAGGGACGGGACCTCGATGAGATCGACCGCGAACTGCTCGCGGATTACAAAGCCAAGCTTGCCACCGAGTCTCCTTCGATGGCACGCCGTTTCAGCCATCTCTTTTCGTCACCGGTGGGATACGCCGCCGGCTACTATTCCTACAAATGGGCCGAAGTCCTCGATGCCGACGCCTTCACCCGATTCCAGAAAGACGGAGTGCTCAATCCCGAGACCGGTCGGAGCTTCCGCGATGAGATCCTGGCCCGGGGAAATTCCCGACCGGTCGAGGAATCCTATCGTGCCTTCATGGGCCGCGACCCTGACCAAACGGCTCTCTTGCAACGCTCCGGACTTGCGGGGTGAAGCCCAAACCTCACTTCATTGACCCCGAGGACGAACGGAAAACCCGCCGCCCCGCTGGACCTCTGCCGAGAGATATGACCGAAAAATCCGATCTGGATTCGAGCAGATATTTGGTCAAAATCTTTGCTTGTTCTCCCTGACCATCATGCGTTCTGCTTTTCTTTTCCTTCTCCTCGTTTTCCCAGCCTTCGCTTTCCGGGGCGAGTTGACCCAACTTCGGTTTTCAGACTCCAAGATCTTCCCAGGGACGTGGCGTGATTACTGGATCTATGTGCCGGCGGAATACGATGAAGCGAAGCCTGCCTGCCTCATGATCTTTCAGGACGGGGCCGGCTTTGTCCGCAGTCCCGGAAAGCCCGGCTTCATCCCCGATGCCTTCGATCAACTGATCGCGGAGGGCAAAATGCCGGTCACGATCGGGCTCTTCATCGATCCCGGGGTGGTCCCGGCACCGGAAGGTAACGAAGGCGCGCAACCTCGTTTCAACCGCTCTTTTGAATACGATGGAATGGGCCCGAATTATGCCAACTTCCTGATCGAGGAAATGATCCCGCTCGTCAGCAAGAGATACAAGATCTCGGACAACCCCGACGACCGGGGTCTTTGCGGCGGCTCCTCCGGAGCCATCGCCTCATTCACCGCAGCCTGGGAACGACCCGACCACTTCCGTCGGGTCTACTCAATGATCGGCACCTACGTCGGGCTGCGCGGTGGCAACGACTACCCCGCCCTCATCCGCAAGACCGAACCCAAGCCTCTCCGCATTTTCCTGCAGGACGGCACGAACGACCTCAACATCTACGGCGGTGACTGGTGGATGGCCAACCAAACGATGCAGCGGGCCCTCGAATTCGCGGGGTACGAACACACCCACCGCTGGGACGAAGGCGGGCACAGTCGTCAGGAAGGCAACAAGATCATGCTCGAAGCCCTGACCTGGCTTTGGAAAGACCACGGAAAAAAACCGGTCTCAGTCCACCCCGACCGCTGCAAGTCCCGCGCCTCCGAATGGCTCATCCCGGGAGAAGACTGGGAGTTGGTTTCGGTCGGGCACAACTGGGCCGAGGGCCTCGCGGTGACCGCCGACGGCACCCTCTACTTCACCGATGTTCCGGATTCGGAAATCTTCAAGATCACGCCCGATGGCAAGGAGAGCCTCTTCGCCAAGGACAGCGCGAGGGCCAACGGCATTGCCTTGGGACCGGACGGCAAAACTCTCTTCACCGCCGGTGAAGAGGTGAGGGCCTACGACCTTGAATCGGGTCGGTTTGCGACACTCAAGGGCAAGGCCTTCGCCAACGACATCGTGGTGTCACACACCGGGGACCTCTTCTACAGCTCACCCAAAAACGGAAAGATCGAATGGATGCGGCCCTATCAGGCAAGAGGTGAGGAAAGCCCAATCCAGTTATACAGCACTTTCCGCAGTCACCCCTTCCGAGGACCGAATGGAATCGGGCTCAGCGCCGACCAAACCCAGCTGCTGGTCTGTCATTTCGACGGGCCCTTCATCCACTCCTTCAACTACTCTGCCGGAGAGGCCGACAACAACTTCCGCAACGGCCAGCCTTACTTCTACGCGCAGCGGCCCACCACCGACGCTTCCTGCGCTCTCGACGGGCAGTGTGCGGCCGCTTCGGGCCATCTCCTTGTGGGCACCGAAGCCGGCCTCCAGATTTTTGATCAACCGGGCCGGGTCCAGCTGGTCCTGCCCAAACCCCGTTTCGAGGACGGGCGTATCAACTACTGCTGCCTCCACGAAAACACCCTCTACATCGCGACCCGGCACCGCATCTACAAAAGGAAGGTAAAACTGACCGGGGCTCCGGCCTGGCAGGGTCCGCCGAAAGTTCCCAAGCCAAAGCTCTGAGAACCGGCAAAAAAATGAGCCCGCGACTCCGGGCTCATCTTCACCAAATCAAGGAAAAGTCTGCCTCAGCGGGTGTGCCCAATGAGGAGGTTGAGGTTGTGGCGCAAGGCGGCCGAGAGGTCGGCGGTCTGGTGGCCCTTACCGAAGACGCGGCTGAAAACGTCCTTCTTCTCGTCCTGGTCCCGCTTGGAGAGCTTGGCGAACTCGGCATCGAGCGCGGTGAAGAGCTCATTGACCATGCGAGTGGTCGGGTCCAGCCAAGGCTCGGGATCGGGTGCCGGAGCTCCCCCTTCTCCGGTGGTGGGAGCGAGGGCCGGCCGCGAGATGGCCCCGGTGTTGAGACGCAGGGCCCCAGCCATGACCTTGATCTGGGCGGTCAGGAGAGTTCCGTCGTCTGCGTAATTCAGCTCGATGTAGGAGGTCATCTTCTTCCCGAGAGGCGGCTTGTGATCGACACGGGTGGAAATGAAGACCCCGCCTGCCGAATTGGGCGTCATTGTCGGCCTGTAAGTCAGGTAGGGGTGTTTGTGGATGGTGTAGGAGGCCGTGCGATCCTTGCGCCAACCATTGAGGTCGGCACCGAAGGCCTCGAGGTCGATGGTGACAGCCTGCGCCGAACAGAGGAGGGAGAGACTGCCGAGAGCGGTGGTGAGGAACTGTTTGATGGTCATGGTGTTGTTGGGGTTAAAAGGTGTAACGGGCGAAGGTGGTCCAGCCCCACGAGCTGAGCGATTCGTTGTCTTTCCCGATTTCCGAGAGCGAACGGTATTCCA
Source organism: Akkermansiaceae bacterium (assembly GCA_023263995.1). Classification (GTDB taxonomy): domain Bacteria; phylum Verrucomicrobiota; class Verrucomicrobiia; order Verrucomicrobiales; family Akkermansiaceae; genus SW10. Next base: position 8,071 of record JALQTQ010000032.1, read on the forward strand.
AGCCGCTACCGATGATGAAGTTGTCATCGTCAAAATGGACGTTGAGGCCACCATAGAGCGAACTCATCTGGCCACCCACGGTGGTTGCGGGGAAGTTGGTCGGAAAGGTCGCATCCGAACCCGTGTCCGGGATTCCCCAATAGGAAATAATGCCGCCGGCCTCGCGCGAGCGGGCATACTGGTAGCGGGCCACCAGGCTGATGGCATCCTGCAGAAGCCAATAACGGCCGGCCGCAGTCGCCCCATATGCGGTGTTGCCCGGACCGCGGGCCGCGAGGAGTTCGGTGAAGAAATCAAAACGACCCGAGCTGTATTGTGAACCCGCCGAGACGAGGTGACGAGATCCCAGCGGGATCGTTCCGCTGGCGGCCCCTTCCATGTTGTAGAGATAATCGAGATGCCACCTCTGAAAATGGGCCTGCGGCGCTCCCTTTTCGCCGCCCTTGTTCTTCGAGCGGGCCAGGCTGATCAGGACCGCTCCTTCACCATCGAGCGAGGGCATGCTGCGGTCGGCATCCGAGCCGAACCAAGCGACCTTCCAGTCAACGACTTGCCCCCGTCCCTCCAGCATCGCACCGAGGCTGCTCGCCGGTGCCAGCTGGGCCGCAAAAGGCGAGAGGGCCGGAAACCAGCGAACAGCGGCATCACGTGAGTATTCGATGGAAAAGGGTGGGGGAAACTTCCCGGCATGCAGGCGGGCCCACTCCCCGATCGGGGCGCTCGCCTTCAAGGTCTCCCATCCTTCGTACTTTCCGGAGCTGGACAAGAGGGCATCGGCCTGGATCTCAATGCCGTAGTAGGTCTCGACGGCCACCCCGAGACGGGCCCGACTGAGTTTGGCTCCCTTGCCGGGTGAGCGATCCTGGTTTTGGTATTCGAAAAGACCACGGGGGGCGACGCGGGTGGCGCTGCCGGCCTGGAAGGGAAACTTGGGATCGAGCTCGGTCCGCCACCGTTCCGAAAGCCGGGGGTCCACGGGTTCAAACTTCTCTTCCTCGACCTTGAGGTCCTTGCGGTCGGCCTCAAGCTGGGCCGCTTCCTCGTATACGGTCTGTGCCTTGCCGGCCTCCTGGCCAAGAAGTTTCAGGGCTTCATTGGCCCGTGCAACCACGGGCAGCAGGGCCACCAAGGCCAGGGATGGCAAGGAAGAACGGGAGATCATGACATTCACTTATTCCTGATCTTCCCCGCCGTCTCCGGCCTTATTCTTGTCATCCGCCGCTTTCTTGGCTTCCTCTTCCTTTTCCTTCTCGTCGAACTTGGCGAGTTCGTCGGCCTTCTGCTTGCGTTCCAGCTCGAAGCGTTCCTTGCGCTTCTTCTGCAGTTCGGCAGCGCGCTGGATGCGACGAAGGTAGAGTTCGATCGACTGCTTGTTGTCTTCCTTCAGCCGCACCGCTTCCTCCAAGAGGGGCAGCGCTTCGAGATACTGTTGATTCTTCACCAGCATGACGGCGAGCTCGCGGTTGGCGGAGTAGGCCACCCGCTTGTCGGAATTGCGAGTGGCTTTCTTGAACTCAACCCGGGCCAGGCTCTTCAGTTCGGCCGCCTCCGTTTCGTCGGCCGAAGCAGCCTGCTGGAGGTAAATCCGGCCCAGCTTGACCTGGGTCGAGCCGTTGAGTTCATCGAGAGCGAGTGCCTTCTTCAGAAGGTCGGCTGCGGAGGCGAGATCATCCTTGGCGGCCGCGACATCGCTCTCCACCAGGAGGGCCTCGACCTTCTGCGGGTCGGTGAAGGAATCCCCGACCTTGGCCCGGACCTCCGCGATGAGTTTGGCCGCCTCGTCAGGGGCCTCCAACTGGAGGAGGTAGCCGGCCGACTTGATGGAGCGGTCGACCTTGATCACCTCGCTTTTGCGGATGGCGCTGAGGTAGGCCCCGAGGGCGAGGAGGGGCTGCTCGCGGTTGGCGTAAATGTCGCCGAGGGTGTTGAGATCGGCTTCCTCGGCCAGTCCCTTGAGGCGCAGGACCTCGTAATTCTCGGCGGCTCGCATCACCTGGTCGGTCTGCAGGTAGCAATTGGCCTGCTGCTTCCAGAGGAGGGGGTCATCGGGCGATTGATCGATCAAGGATTGCAGGAGGCTGGCGGCCTGGTTCCAATCCTCCTTGAGCAGGAGGGCTCGCACCAGACCAACCTTCCAGTCCGACTCCTCGGGGTTTAAGAGGACGGCTTGGCGAAAGGCCGACTCCGCTTCGAGGGCCTTTTCCTCGGCCATCAGGACGTTCCCCAGAATGCCGAAGCTGAGGTGGTCGGCATCCCCGAGGTCGATGGCCTTCATCACGTGCGGCTTGGCCAGCTCGAGCCGGTCGGTGCGCGCGTAGAGCATGGCGAGATTCTTGTGGGCCCGACGGTATTCCGGGAATCGCTTGATCGCGATTTTGTAGGACTCCTCGGCATCGGCGGTGCGGCCGTTCTGGAGGTAAAGGTTTCCCAGGGTAAAGACGAGGGCGGCGGAAACATCCTTGGCCTCGGCTTCCGGATCGACCGGATTGCGCCGCTCCTTGATGAACTCAACCAAGCGTTTTTCAGCCTCCTTGAAACGCCCTACCGAGAGGAACTCGGCGAGTTCAGCGATGAGACGGGCCTCCTCCTGGTCGACCTTGGGTTCCACTTCGGGCAGAAAACCATAGCTCCCGACGAAGCGGGCCCGGAATTCCGGAGTCCGAAAAAGCTCGGGCGACACCTGGATCGGCTCGGCAGGAAGGACCGTGACCAGCAGGGGAAAGGCACAGAAAAAGCGGCGGAACATGAGTGAGGCGAAAGGTTGGAGAATTGTGGAAGGGAAACGAGGCTCTCTTAGGTGACGAACCCGTCACCGAACACGTAGATCGAAGGGGACCTTGACCCGGGCCTTGGCCTTGCGGCCGCCCCGGATGGCCGGGCGAAACTTGTAGCGGCGGACGGCATTGAGCACGGCCTCATCGGCTGCCGGAATGCCCGAGCCGTCGGTGACATCGGCCTCGACCACCCGGCCATTTTCATCGACGAGAGCACTGACCACAACCCGGACTCCCCCCTTGCGCGCAATGAGGCGATTGACGGCGGCGCTGATGCTCGGGTTGACTTTGGAACTGACGGTAGGTTCGGAATCAACCCCGCCGGTGTCCATTCCGGCAGCGCCGGAAAGGCGGACCTTGGGAGTGATGTTGAGAATGACCCGCCCGGTCCCGCTACTCAGGTTGGGGAGATCAGGGACATCGATGGGGACATCGCTGGCGGCCTGGTCCATTTCGGGAGGCGGAGGGGGTTCCTCTTCCTTTTCCTCGATCACCGGTTCGACATATTCCTCCTGCTCCTCAACCTGAATGTTGGCGATCAGGTCGGGTTCTTCCTTTTTCATCCCCTGCTCAAGCTTCTGCATCAGGGGGATGAAGTAAAAGACCATGAAAGTGAGGAGGGCACCGCCGCCGAAGATGACGAAGGTGCTCATCGCGCGGTTTGGCCGCGGGGGACGGTAAACGTGTCGCGGTTTCATGAGTCGGTGAGGGTGATCTTGGATGGGGAAGCCCCACCTTCGAGGGCGGCATCCTGCACCTTGATGGTCGTGCCGTGACGGGACTCCTTATGGCTTTGAATGATGATGGGGCTGCGCTCCTCGCGCTGAAGTTGCCCCTGCACGATGCCGGGAATGGCATCGAGGGACACGGTGCGTCCGTTGTGCTGGATGCGGTTGTCCTTGTCGATGACAAGGACGAGCGTCTGGTCGTCGTTGGCCACTTGGGCGGAGCTGGAATCCTCCGGGCGATTCACCGAAAAGCCGTCCTCTTCGACAAAGGTGGCGGTGACGATGAAGAAGATCAACAGGATGAAGACACAATCGATCATCGGGGACAGATCCGGTTCCGGATCGGTGTCATCGATTTCGAAGCGATTGTTTCCGAGAGGCATGGCAGAAGTGAAGCGTTAACTTTGGGTGGAGTCGAAGACGCGTCCGGGTTTCACCCCGGCTTCGAGGCATTGTTTCTCGACGTCGGAGACCACACCGCGCAGGGCGTTGGTGTCGCCCTGGATGATGACGGGGAGGTTATCGTCCTCCAGCAAAAGGGGGCGCACCACATTCTGCACGCCCCCCACCCCGATTTCGCGACCTCCGTAGAAGACCTTGTTCTCCGAGGTCACGGCGAGGAGGATGGAATTTTTCTCGAGCCGGGCGGCTTGGACGGCGGACGGGCGGTCAACCGGCTTGCCCGGGGGCTTTTGGAAGACGGTGGTGACGATGAAGAAGATGAGCAGGATGAAGACGCAGTCGATCATCGGCGAAAGATCCGGCTTCGGCTCCTCATCTTGGCCTGATAGGCCTCCATTGCGTCGGATCAAACTCATGCGTGGCGAAACTTGGTGGTGACAATGATACTCTGAAGCTGGGTCAGGGTGACATCGATTTTATTGCGCCGTTCTCGCACCAACAGGACCATGAACATGCCCGGGAGGGCGATGACCAGGCCGGTCAGAGTGGTGAAGAGGGCTTCCTTCATCCCGGAGGCGATGAGGCCCATGCTTTGCTTGCCGCCGCCCGCGGCCAGGCCATCAAACATGTCGAGCATTCCACCGACCGTTCCGAGGAGGCCGGTCATAGGGGCCGCGGCCACCAGGGTGGTGATGATGATGAGGCGGCGGTCGACCGATGCGATGAGGATTTCGCGCATCTCATCGAAACGGCGCTGGATGCGCTTGATCGAGACCCGTTTGCCGTGCACGGCGTATCGGATGATTTCGCCGACCCGGCCTTCGGCCTTTTCCGGATCGCGGATCCAATCGGCCCAGCAGTCCTGCTGACGGTCGTTCAGGTTGCCGCGGAAGACAAAGTAGAGGGAGGCCGAAGCGGTGGTGTAGAGCAGGAAGGCCACCACCGCGAGGGCCGCCATGACCGTGCCGCCATCGGTGAAGATGTCGACCACTTCCTGAAGATCTCCCAGAATGATCATGTCGCAGGTGAAAGTTCGGTTTCGTCGAGGTCATCCGTGTCGTCTTCATCGGACTTCTGCCGGTCATCGCCACCCAGTTCGGTGGTGCCGTTCAAAAGGGAAAGGGCGACGCCCTCGGCCTGCGCGAATTTCCCCTTGGCGAGGCTCTTGAGCATGCCGTGGATGATGATGACCGGGATGGCCACGATGAGGCCCATCGCGGTGGTGATCAGGGCCTCGCTGATGCCGGCCGAGAAGGACTTCGAGTCTCCGGCTCCTCCGGCGGACATCATGGCAAAGGTCTTCATGATCCCGAGCACCGTTCCAAGCAGCCCCATCATGGGCGCGGCGGCGGCCACGAGGGCGAGGAAGGGCAGCATGCGCTCCAGCCGGGGCTGAATCAGCCCCAATTTCTCAAGGAGGGCGTCCTCGAGAATGCGGCGTTTATCGTAGAAAAACTCTACCCCTGCCTCGACCAACTGGCCACCGAGGCCGGAAAACTTGGCGGCCTTGAGCGAGGCAGCTTCGGTTTCGTGAGCAAGGAGGTTATCGATGATGAGGTTGAGATTCTTACGGCCCGGGATGGGGAAGCGGTTGATCTCGAGGAACTTCCACAGGGCGATGAAGAGAGCAACGAGACCGAGAGCGAGAATGCCGTAACCCACGACGCCCCCTCCTTCGAGGTATTGCGCAAAGGTCTTTTGGGTCCGGGCAACCTGGATGGCCTTGCCCATCGAGGCATCGACCGGGACGACCGCGGAGCCGCCCGTGACCAAGGCGGCCACCCTGCCTTCGTCCTCCTTGATGGGAGCAGTCAGGGGGAAGTCGGTGCCTTCCGGAGTGAGGGCGGTGAAGGCGGCCACCGACCCGTCATCGGACGCAAAATAACCAAGCGGTCCGGCCACCGCGAACTTGCCGTCCTTGATCACGGCACCTTCAGCCACCGCCTTGCCGGCGAAGCGCATGCCCCCCGAGACCTCCTGCAGTCGGTCAGCGGCCAAGCCAAGGAGCTCAAGACGGGCCTGAATTTCCGCCACGAGGTCATCGGTCGCGCCGTCGGCCTTTTTCCGCTGTTCTTCCAGGGTCTTGCCGAAGTCCTGTTTTTCGGCCGGATGGATGCGGTCCTTGATGCTGCCACCGTAGCTTTTCAAGGTTGCGAGAGTGTATTCGAACTCCCCTTTCCGGCTGGCAAGTTCATCGTTAAGGCGACGCTGACTTCCAGCCACATCGTCCTCCGCTTTGAGCAATTCGGCGAGGTCCCGTTCGGCATCGAGAACCTCGTTGTCGAGATCGGCAACCTCTTTGAAAAGACCGGCTTGCTCCTGCAAGACTTCTGTCTGGAGAGTGCGCAATTGTTCTTCGGCGAGGCGAAGGTCAAGGTCCGCTTTTTCCTGGGCAGTCTGGGCAAAAGCCCCTGCACCGGCAAACAGGGAAAAAGAGAGGAGAGAGAAGATCGGGGGTCTCATGAGCTTAAACTACTTGGCGATTTCGAGAGGCAGCGGAACGAGGCGGACTTCACCGGTCCCTAGGCCGATGTCGATGAGTTCGCGCACCTGCCGGATCACTTCGGGATCGCTGATTTCGGTCTCCTGCCAACCCTCGGAACCCGGAGTGAGTTGAATCGCGGAGTTTCCGGCCTTGTCGGCAGCAAAACCCATGGCGAGGCCGAAGTAGAGCCCCTCGAGAATGACATCCTGCCCGCCCACCTTGGCTGAGCGGGAGTCGAAGGTGGTCACGATCTGATTGAACTTCTCAGCCTCAACCAGGATGGTGACCATTGCCCCGAGACGGGAATTGAGGGGGATGGCTTCCTTCTCCTTGCCCTGCTTGGCCACGTAGCTTCTGTGATCGGAGATCGCCTTGTCGAGCTTGTCCTCCTCGGTAAGTTCCTCAGGGAGGAGCGGAATGACCGCGGAGACTTTTCCCTCCAAACTGTCGAGTCCGTTCCGGAGGGCTTCGCGGGCCTTGTCGTAGGTTTCCTTCTGTTCGACCTTGTCGCGGGATTTGGAATCAAGGGCTTCCTTGCGTTTTTCGGCGGCTTCGATTTCCTGGTCCAGCTGGACTTTCTCCCCCTTGAGGGCCTCGCGGGAGTCTTCGAGGATCTGCTTTTCATCGCGCCAGGACCGTTTGCTCTCTTGGATTTCCTTCATGACCTCCGTCCATTTCTGCACGGTGGCTCGGAGCTTCTTGTTGGCTTCCACCTGGCTTTCCTGGGCCTGCAGGGGGAGGAAAAGGAGCGCGAGAGGCGCGAGATAGGCAAATTTCATGAATCGGCTCGGGTTTTATGAGGTCGCCCGACCCGGGTGGAACTTCGTCTGGTGACACCTTTGTCACTTTCGGATTTTCCCTTTTGAAAAAAAGGGCCGCCCCGCCGGAACGGGACGACCCTTTATTGGATTACCTGCGGAAATCGTTTACTCTTCGGCCTTTTCGATCCGGAAGAACAGCTTGGGAGCTGCCGGGGGAGCGAAGGAGATCGAAGCAGCGGCGGGAGCGTCCAAAAGAACCGCGCCATCCACGTCAGTGAAGGCCCCGTTCAGGGTGCTGGACTGGGTCACCTTGTAGCTGGCACCGGGCTCGGCCACGAAGTTGATGGTGAAAGTGGTGCCGTCGAAGGAAGACGAGGTCAGTTCCACCACGCCACGCTCGACCAACATCGGCCCGTTGACGATCCCGTTCAGATCGGCATAGGTCCAACCAGCAGCCCAGTTCCCACGGCCGAAGGCTCCACGGTAGTCCACCGCCTCAGGAGCGCCAGCAGTCAGGGCAGTTCCCCAAGCGCTGGATCCCAGCACCGGACGGGGGTCGATCACGCTCACTTCACCTGCCGCGTTGCGGGCGATTTCGGTGAACTGGATCTCCGCGTCGAGCACGTTGCCAGTCTGGGCCAGGACGTCGGCTTCAGCCTGCGCCCGCGCAACGACACCGGCGTCAGCCGAGGTCGGGTCGTTGTTGGTTTGATCACCACCGGGCGTGCCCCAGAGGTTGTTGGTGAAGAGGAGATTGACCCCCACCTGACCAATGGTCGCGTTGTCGTCGATTCGCATCAGGTCGTCGCCCGTGCTGGCGAAGATGCTGTTGTGAAACTGACCCGCGAAGTTGTCCTTGAGACGGAAGGCATCGGCCGATCCTGGTGCGCCCACGTAGGTCGCATTGTAGATCTTGGTGTTGGTCAGGGGCTCCCCATCCTTCACCCCGGTGCCGGTGCGGTTACCGCCATCGGCTTCGGTGCCATTGTCACTCAGGTTCGACTGCACAGCGAAGAAGAACTGGTGAGTTCCCTGGTGACCTTCGTCAAAGTCGAAGGACTCATCCTGACAGTAGAGTGCAAAGAGGTGACTGGTGTTGACCGTGCCACCAAACCACTCGAAGCCGTCATCGGTGTTGGCCACCACTTCCACGTGGTCGATCGTCGTTCCCGATCCCACACCGGCCATGGTGAGACCGTTGATCTCCTCATCGGTCGCGAATTCAAATCCTCCAAAGCGGATGCTGACGTAGCGGAAGATCCCCGAGTTGTCGGCGGGATCGTCACCCCCGTAGAGGATGTCGTCCCCCGCGAGGTTCTTGGCGAATCCTTCCACGGTGTTCGAGTTCAGGTTGTTGGTCGGAGTATTGTAGTAGTTGATGGGAGCATTTCCGAGAATGATCACGCCTCCCCAGGCTCCGCCGTCCGATCCATCGGCATCACCGCCAATCGGGTCGGGCTTGGTGGAGTTGACAACTGAGTCACCATCGACATCAACCCCGTAAAGGAACTCGGCCTCGGCCGCGCTGGTGAAGATGATGGGATTGTCGGCTGTTCCTTCGGCATTGATGGCTCCGGTCTGGGCGATCACGAGAGCTCCCACGTCGAGTCCGCTGTTTCCGGTGTTGGCTCCCACTGCTGCGATGACCGTGCCCGGTGCAATGGTGAGCGTCGGGCGGGTCGATCCATCGAAGAAGTCACCCACGAAGGCGGCTTCCGACATGAAGTAGATTTTGTCGACGACCCCATCGCCATCGGTATCGGAATCCCACGTGGTGTCCGTATCAATCGTGTCCGGCACGACCTCGATGATCGGGTTTGCAGTGGCCACTCCGGCCAGAGCGAAACCCAGGAGAGCCGACAGAGTGAAGGCCTTTTGTCTCGTTTGTTGTTTCATGAACTGTTTTTAGGTCTTTCCGTCAGCCCGGATGCGGCCTGACGGGGGCGATGAAAGGAGCTCGCGACCCAACTTTAAATCGGAACTAGGTGACATCATTGTGACGTAGGTGACGCCGCCGTCACATTTTCCGACTCACTCGCAGAGATCAGAATTTGGCTTGGAAGGACATGCCAAATTGTCGGCCTGGCGAGATCGCTTCGGCGGGGGCGAGGGAGTCGGCCAAGCCCTCGTAGCGGACCTCGACATCGGAATCGAGGATGTTGCGAACTTGCAGCTTGAGCTTGTATTCCGCGAGATCGGTCTCCCAGGTTTTGCTCAGGTTCCAGTCGAGCGAATGAAAAGGGTTGCGCACCTCGTTTGGCAGGGCCGAGTCAGGATCTCCCACGAATCCAAGGCTGGCCACCGTGAGGTATTCCCCGGTGTAGTTGTAGACTAGGTTGGAGGACCATCCGTCTTCATCCTCCCACGAAAGAATCAGGTTACCCAGGAGATTGGGCTGGCCTTCCAGGCGGTCGATTTGCGCTTCAAAAAACTGGCGGTTGGCCTCGATCGTGCCGGGTTGGGCTGAGGACTCGATCAAGCTGAGGTTCCCGGTCACCGAAAAGCCCGCCGCGAGGTCCCGGCTGGCCTCGAGTTCGACCCCGTAGACCTCGGTCTCTCCCAAGTTGGCGAAAGTCCGTCCTCCCAGCCCGGTCGCGCCCGAAGGGTCGTTGATCGTGAAAATGGGGTCATTGATGATTTTATAGAAACCATTGATCCCGGCGTAGTTCTTGTCGCGCTTCCAGCTCAGGGTGAGGTCAAAGTTTTGGGCACGACTTTCGCGGAGTTGCTGGTTTCCCACGATGATTCGCTGGTTGGTGAGATCGAGGATAAATGCCGGAATAAACTCATAGAAGGTTGGGCGAACCACCGACTCGGAATAGCTCAAGTTGAGCTTGGTTTCGCGCGCGGCTCCGAAGTGCCGGATCAGGCTGATTGAGGGGAAAAAGTCGTCCGAGAGCCGGTCCTGGGTCAACGGTCTCCGTCCGGACGGGATAAAAAAGCCACGCCGTTCCTCCTCGTAACGGATCCCACCGCGAAGGGTCCATGCGTCCCAGTCGGAGTCGAGACCGAAGTAAAAAGCATTCACTTCATTGGTGCCGCGATACTCCGGAGTTGCGCCAACCCCGGCCGATCCCGGCACGAAGGTGTTGGAGGCGTCGATCGACAGTGCGGTGCCGATCTCCATGTCATTGAGGAGTCGTTCGGTGGCGGCGAAGGCCTCCTCGACATCACGGATCTGGGAGCCGTTAGCGATGATTCCGGAGCGGACCCGACTGTCACGCTGACGTCGGAAAGTGCTGAAACCGCTGGTGAGCGTGATCTTTCGGTTTTCGCTGGGCTTCAGGAGAGGAAGGGTTGCATCCACCTTGTATTGAGTGGTTTCATCCATGGTCGCAAACTCGAAGACTGAAGAACTATTGGGGTTTCCGAGGTTGTCGGGGTTGGGAATGGTGATTCCACTGAGGGGATCGACATTGTTCCCAAGTTGACTGATGAAATATCCTTGGAGTTCATAACTTCTCGGAGAAACTTCCGAGGTCGCTCCCCGGTAAGCATTCCAACCGAGCGACGCTCCTTCGCGCCAATCGTCAAGACGATAGACCCCACCGATTTGTCCGAACTCCAGATCACGGTAAATTTTGTTGTAGACCTGTCGATAGCTGTTGGCGGCAAAGGGACCCTGGTTGGTATTGAGGATCACGGCGTTTCGGGCCAAGGAGTCCTCCTGCTCTCCCAAATCAAAATCACTCAGCCGGGTCACCCCTTTGTCGATCAAGGTGTATTCCGACTCTCCGGACCGATAATTGAAAAAGCTACCGGTGAGTTCAAGATTGTTACCGATCGCGAGACTTCCCGAGAGCAGGGCGTTAAAGTCGTTTGACTGGGTATAGTTGTTTTGTACGAAATTCCCCACCAGCCCGTCGAAGAAGGTCGTTGACCCAATGTTCTGGACGGATCCGAGGTCGGCGTAGCGGGTGTCGAGCGAAGAAAGCTGAGCACCTTCCGTCAACTGGATGCGATTCCGGAATCGCGACTGCTCGAATTCGCGGAAGCGTTGCTCCCAACTTCGCCCGATCGTTCCCAGCAGTTTGAGCTTACTGTTTCCATCGAGTTCCCAGGTCTTGGCGAACGAGGCGGTGAGACTGCGGTCAAAGTCGGGACTGGATTGCTCCGGCCGGAATTTTACCGAATTGAAGAAGGCCTGCCGCTCTGCCTGTGCGCTTGCCCCGGAGGCCCGCGTGGTGAAGGTCGGAATGGGCACGATGCCGCTGGGCTTGAGATCGGAAGTCAGCCCCATTCCGGGCACGGTGAAAAACTTACCATGGCTCTGGGTGATGAAGTCGAAGTTGGTCCCGACCTGCACGCTGAAGAAATCCTTGTCACTCTGGGTCAGGGTCTGCAACTGGACCAATCCCCCCACGTAGTCGGCCGGCAGTTCGGGCGAGAGGGTCTTTTGGATGGCCACTCCTTCGAGGGCATTCGAGGGAAAGAGGTCGAGTTGGACGGCTTTCCGCGAGGTTTCCGGGCTGGGCACGATGCCGCCATTCAGAGTGGTATTGTTGTAGCGGTCACCGAGACCACGCACCACGACGAACTTCCCGCCGACGACGTTGGCTCCCGAAATCTTTTCAACCGCGCCGGCGGCATCTCCGGCTCCGGCCTTGGAGAGGAAGTCCTTTGACAATCCACCGCCCGTGAGACCGGGACCAGCATCCACCGTGATTCCCGGGGCCGAAGTCTCGTCCTCCACCGGGTCGAGGATGACTTCTTCGGTATCGAGAAGGTATTCCCCGTCGGCCAGCTCAACCGGCTTGAGTTCCAGACCCACCCGCAGGCGGGTCACGCCTTCCTCCCGGACCTGCATCACGTCAAGCTTTTCGAGGTATCCCGGCTTGAGATACTGGGCGGTCACTCCAGCCGCCGGCAGACCAGTGATGCGGAAGCTCCCTTCGCCATCGGTTTGCGTCTGGAACCCGCCTTGATCCGGGAGAGTGATGATGACCCCGGGCACCCCGCGTCCATCGGGTCCGAAAACCGTCCCTTCCACCGCGCCCGGCCCCTCTCCGGCACTGATCCCAGGCAGGGTGCCGGCCCCTCCCGCCCTCGCCCCGTCATCGGACAATGCCTCCGGGGCCCCTTCTTCCGCGTCCGCTGCCACCAATTCCTCTTCGGGATTGTCACCCTCCGGTCGGGCCGGTTTTCCTTCCGCGGGATCGGAGGCCGGTGCCATCTCGGTCGACTCCACCGTGCCGGGCTTCAGCAAATCGGATCGACCCAAGGCAGGGAGAAGGTCCTCGCTCAGCGGTTTTTCGGCCACGCGTCCGCCCTCCCCGTCTCCCGACAGTGGCTGAATGATGAGCAGGCCCGCAAGCGGTGCCATCCGTCGAAAGGAATGCGGCATAAAATGGAAACGCCAGAGTCAAAACCCCCAGTCGCCCTCCCGGAAGCCCCTCAATGTCACGGAGTCGTCACATAAGTGACTAGGTGGCTGCAGCAGCATGCGGGTAAGCGATG
>JALQTQ010000330.1 GCA_023263995.1 Akkermansiaceae bacterium
TAGGGGGGTTTGATACGCGGGTAGGGGCGCTTGCCTTCGAGCGACTCGATGAGGCCGGTTTCTTCGCCGCAGATGTAGGCGGCGGCACCGCGGTGGACGTAGATTTCGAGGTCGAAGCCCGATCCTTGGATGTCCTTTCCGAGGAAGCCATGCTTGCGGGCGGCGGCGATTTCTCGTTCCAGAATCTGCGCGGCCTCGGGGAATTCCTCCCGGATGTAGATGTAGGCGGTGTGGGCTCCCACCGCGAAAGCCGCGATGATCATGCCCTCGATGAGCTGGTGGGGATCCTGGTGGACGATGTAGCGGTCCTTGAAGGTGCCGGGTTCCGATTCGTCGCAGTTGCAGATGAGGTAGACCGGCTTGGTGTTGTTGGGCGGGATGAAGCCCCACTTGATGCCGGTGGGGAAACCGGCACCGCCGCGACCGCGCAGGCCGGAGGTCTTCACCTCCTCGATGATGGCCTTGGGTTCCATCTTGAGAGCCTTCTGGAGCATTTCATAGCCGCCCTCCTCGAGGTAGTGTTTGAGGGTGGGTTTCCACCCTTTGCGATCTACGTTCTTGAAGATGAGCCGGTGTTCTTTTTCGTGAGGCTCTTTGCCGGGAAGGTAGGTGATGTCAGACATGGCAGGTTAGTTGAGGGGTTCGAGCACGAGGCCTTGGGATTCGAAACGGGTGAAGTCTTTGGTGTTCTTGGTGAGGAGAGCGTGTTTGCGAGTGATGGCCGAGGCGGCAATCATGCAATCGACGTTGCTCCCACGGCGCCGTCCCCCAGCGTTGAACAGTTCTGCGGAGAACTGCGCGTCTTCCTGCGTGAATTCAAGAAAGTGGTCCCTGACAATGGCTTCGGTGCGTTGGCGTTCCCGTGGGGAAAGGGGGCCGTTGCAGAACTCGGCCCAGGCGATCGTTGAGGTTCCGAGGGAGATGCCTTCGCGTGAGAGGTGCGCGAGTTTCTCCATCACGAGTCGGTCGTTGATCGTGGTCGCGATGAGGATGTTGGTATCGAGATGAATCATGAAGCTGATTCGTTGAGAGACTCGGCCCATGGATCGCCCCAAGCATCTCGTTCGGCCCGAAGACTCTGCAACCAGATGTCGCCCTCCGCTTTGGTCAAGGGGGGATCCTTCATGAGCGCCTGGATGGCTTCGAGGGGAGTCATTTTCTTCTCATCTTTGGCGTGCTGCTCCCGAGCCTGTTTCAGTGACCGGCGCATGACCTCGGCCTTGGAAATGCCCAGCTCGGCGCTCAGATCATCGAGAATCGCAAGCGATTCCTCGTCGAGGGCCATGCTGGTGCGTTTCAGGTTCGAGCTCATGAGCAAATTTACCACATTGGATGTGGTAATCAAGAATCCTTGTAGGAATCGATCAGGTTCTGGGCCTTGTCGGCGGTGACTCCTTCGTGGAAGTCATCGTTGACGAGGCAGACCGGGGCGGTGCCGCAGGAGGCAAGGCATTCCGCAAATTCCACCGAGAATTCTCCGCAGGGGGACACTGAGATGGCATCGCCATGGCTGGCTCCGCTGCGGTCGATCTTGGTGAGTTCGCAAAGCTTTTCCATCAGTTCGTAGGAACCGCCCATGGCACAGGAGAGGGTTCGGCAGACGCGGAAGTGAATCTTGCCCGGAGCCTTTTGGCGGAAGCCGGGGTAAAAGGTCACCACCTCGACCACCTTGATGGGGGCGATGTCGAGTTTGGAGGCGACCCATTCGATCGATTCCGGGCTGATGAAGCCGTGGCGGTGTTGGACCTCGTGAAGGAGGGGCAGCACGGCGGAACGCTTCTGCTCGGCGGGATACTGGGCGATCCGTTTTTTGGCCTCCGCTTCGAGTTCCTTGGTGACTTCGAAGGGCGGGAAGAATTTCTCGCCCGGGGTCTTTGGGGACTCGATGTTTTTCTTGAGAACCGACGAGCGGGGGGAGGAGTCTGACTTGTAGGAGCTCACCTTGGGAAAAGAGGGGGTTCGAGGATCGTTCAGCGGTCGCACTCGCCCATCACAAAATCGAGCGAGCCGAGAATGGCCGGGATGTCGGAGACCATGTGGCCCTTGAGGAGTTCGGGAGTGATGCTGAGGTTGACGAAGGACGGGGCGCGGATCTTGAGGCGGTTGGGCACCCCGCCGCCTTTGGAGTGAATGTAGAAGCCAAGTTCCCCCTTGGGGTTCTCGGCCGCAAAGTAGATTTCTCCCTCCGGTGCCTCGATGCCCTGCGTGGAGACAATGAAGTGGTGAATCAACTCCTCCATCGACATCAGGACGCGCTCTTTTTCGGGCAAGGTGGACTTGGTGTCGCCCACGTTGATCTCGCCCTCGGGGAAGTTTGCGAGAACCTGACGGATGATGCGGATTGATTGGCGCATTTCTTCCATGCGAACGAGGTAACGGTCGTAGCAGTCGCCATTTTCGCCGACCGGAATGTCGAATTCGTATTGTTCGTAACCGAGGTATGGGCTGTCCTTGCGAAGGTCGCGTGCCACACCACTGGCACGGAGGTTGGGGCCGGTCAGGCCGTAATCAATCGCGTCCTCTTTGCTGATCACGCCGACATCGCACATGCGTTCGAGGTAGATCTTGTTCTTGTTGAGGAGCCCGGCAATTTCGTCGATGGTTTTTTCGCATTCGTCGAGAAAGGTGAGGATTTTTTGATCCAATCCGGCCGGGAGGTCCCGAATCTGGCCGCCAATGCGGGTGTAGGAAGTGGTGAAGCGGGCCCCGGTGAGTTGCTCACAGAAGTTGTAGATCTTCTCGCGTTCGGTGAAGGTGTAAAGGAACACAGTCATGGCTCCGACATCCATCGCACAGACCCCGACCCCGAGCATGTGGGAGGAGATGCGGGCCAGCTCGCAGCAGAGAACGCGCAGGGCCTGCCCACGGGGCGGCAGGGTCCAACCCATGAGCTTCTCGACGGCGCAGGCGTAAGCTGCGTTGTTGGCGAGCGGAGCGAGGTAATCCAACCGGTCGGTGTAGGGAACGAACTGGTTGTAGTGCATGTTCTCGGCGATCTTTTCATCGCCGCGGTGGAGGTATCCGATATGCGGGGTGGCCTTCTCGATGATCTCGCCGTCGAGTTCGAGCACCAATCGGAGAACCCCGTGGGTAGCCGGGTGAGAAGGGCCCATGTTGAGGACCATTTTTTCCCCCAAGACATCATCGGTTTCCGCCTGGTAATCACTCAACGCCTTGGCGGCAACAGCGGCAGAATCCGGGGCCTCGTAAGTCGTGGTCTCGCTCATATCAGGACACCGACAGGAAACTCCCGGAAAGGAGGAGCCGCAAGGACTTTGTGAAATATTTCACAAAGTCCGGAACAATCGTGCCGGCGGGCGGAGGGTGAAGCGGGTGGGGTCGTATCGATC
>JALQTQ010000331.1 GCA_023263995.1 Akkermansiaceae bacterium
CTTTTTTGGTCAAGCTGGGCTTGGTGGATGTGGCGATGCCGATCGACTGGTTGGGCGAGGGGCGCTTCTGGGGTGTGGTGATCATGAATGCCCTGCACCTTTACCCGATTCTCTACATGAACATTGCGGCGTCGCTCTCGAATATCGATCCCGCAATGGAGCAGGCCGCGCAGAATCTGGGATGTCCGCCGTGGCGGCGCTTCTTGCGGATCACAATGCCGCTGACCACTCCCGGGATCTTTGCGGGCGGAGCAATCGTCTTCATTTGGTCCTTTACCGAGCTCGGGGTCCCTTTGGTCTTTGATTTCACCCGGGTTGCCCCGGTGCAAGTTTACGATGGGATCAAAGATCTCGATGGCAATCCGTTTCCTTATGCATTGGTTGCCATCATGCTGGTGGTGTCGACCGTGGTCTTTCTCTTGTCCAAGGCGGTTTTAGGCCGATCCAAGCTGGGAACGGCCCCGCGCCCGAAAGGGCGAATGGTGGAAATTCGGCCCGGTCGGGGAAAGGCCTGGTTGTGTAGCCTCTTCTTCTTTGCGGTTTTCTTTGTGGCCTCGCTCCCGCATGCCGGAGTGGTGGTTCTTTCGCTGGCCAAGGACTGGTATGGCACCATTTTGCCGGTCGGTTGGACGGCTGACCATTATCGTGAGGCTCTGGGTCACCCCTTGGTGGTTCCTTCGATTCAAAACAGCCTTTTTTATGCTTCACTGGCCACCTTGGTGGACCTGATTCTCGGGCTTGCCATCGCTTGGGTCATTGTCCGGAGCACCATCAGGGGTCGGGCCTTGCTTGATGCTCTCGTCATGCTGCCGCTCGCGGTGCCGGGCTTGGTGCTCGCTTTCGGTTATCTCGCTCTCTCACAAAAAGGGGAGCACTTCGAGTTTCTGGTGCGCGGGACTGCGCAGGATCCGACGTGGTTGCTGGTGGTGGCCTATGCCGTGCGTAGGCTGCCCTACGTGGTCCGGTCGGGGGTGGCTGGGTTGCAGCAAAGCAACGTGGCGTTGGAGGAAGCGGCCCGGTCGCTGGGGGCGTCGCCGACCCGCACCTTGCGCCGGGTCTCCTTGCCCTTGCTGGGGGCGAATCTCATTGCCGGCGGGATTCTTGCCTTTGCTTTTGCCATGTTGGAGGTCAGCGATAGCCTTATTTTGGCCCAGCAATCAGAGCATTTCCCGATCACCAAGGCGATCTATTCACTGATCGGAATGCTCGGAAATGGCTATGAACTCGCTTCGTCCCTGGGGGTATGGGCCATGGTTTTTCTCGGTATTTCCATCATCGGAGCGGTTGTTCTCGGCGGAAAAAAAGGGGGGTTGTTTCGAATGTGATTGCTGCTTTTTGCCCTGAAAGGTGATCCGGTGCCCTCGTCCTTCAGGCCACGACCTAATCAATGACCAGCGATTCACACTGGGCGAGAACCTCCTGAAAATCGTGGTGTTCGAGACTGGCAAAAGCGTCGTGCGAGGTCAGGCGCTGTTTTCGTCGGGCACCGGTGGGGAGATACCAAGCGAAGGAGGTGGCTGGGGAGGTCATGCCGCAGAGAAAGCGGGCGAGCTGGCGTGGGGTGCGCAGCCCCGGGTGTTTTTCGGCAATGAGAGCTTGGACGAGCGCGAGATCCTTGCTGGTGATGACCGGCTCGGGAGATGCCGGGAGGGCCTCGGGTGCCGGATCACCAAGACAACGAGAGCAGTGACCGCAGGCTTCCAAGGGTTCTCCAAAGTGGGCGAGAAGAGCGGTGCAGAGACAGCCGGGCTCGAGGGCGTAAGTGACCATTTGCCGCAGCCGGGCGACCTCAGAATCTTCGCGTTGTTGGAAAAGTGCAATGAGTTTGGCTGTCAGGGATTTGAGATCGTCGGGAGAGCGTAGAAGTCGATATCCCTGCCGAAGGCCAGCTGGTTTGATCGCGAGGTCACCGAGGGTTTCGAGGGTGGTGAGGGTCTCGATAATTTTTTCGCGGGGCTCCCCGATGAGTTTGGCGGATTGGTCGGGATCGATTTCCAACCATTTGCGACCCTGTTTAGCCGAATCAAAGAGCCGATGAAGGGATTCCTGGCGTTCGGGGTCGAATCCCTTGAGGAGGTGCTCAAGATCCCGGGTGAAGGCGACCTGATAGGTCGTGTAAAAAGGAGCGGTTGCTTCGATCAGGCCTTCCAGTTCGAGGTAGGTCAGCAGGGTCTTGATGACGAGAGGGCGGGTATCATGGGCGCGGGACAGCTCGTAGCTTGAGAGGTCGAAATCGCCGGGTTGGTCGAGGATAGTGCGGAGGAGCGCTCGAAGAGGGCCAGGTTGCGGAGTGTCGCCGTAGGTGAAATTGGCGAGAGTACGGAGGTCGTCCTGACAGGCAAGGAGTTCGCAACGGGCCGGTTGTCCGTCGCGTCCCGCCCGCCCGATTTCCTGAGTGTAGTTTTCGGGTGATTTTGGGAGGTTGTAGTGGTAAATCGCGCGGATGTCGGGTTTGTCGATGCCCATGCCGAAAGCGATGGTGGCGCAGATCACCGGGAGTTCGCCCGACATAAAGGCTTCCTGGATCTCTGCGCGGGCCTCGGGGCGCAAGCCGGCGTGATAGGGGCGTGCGATCATCCCATTTCTGCGAAGGTAGGAGGCCAGCGCCTCGGCGGTGTGCTGTCGTGTGACGTAGACGACGGTGGATTGGCGCGGGGCGGAGGTGAGTTTCTTGAGGAGATAAGGGCGGCGCTCGCGGTCGTGAAGTGGAGTGACGGAGAGCTTGAGATTGGGCCGATAGAAGGTGAGTTGATGGTGGTCTTCAGGGGCGATCTCGAAGTGAGCACGGATGTCGTTGGCCACCTGCGGGGTGGCGGTGGCGGTGAGGCAGAGGACGCGGGGGATATCGAGTTCGCGGGCGAAGCGGTTGAGCTTGAGATAGTCGGGGCGGAAGTTGTGACCCCAGCTTGAGATGCAGTGAGCCTCATCGATGGCAAGGAGCGAGATCCGGGTGCGGCGCAGCCGCTGTCGCAAGGCGCGGTTGGCGAGTCGTTCGGGGGCGACGTAGAGGAGTTTGAGCGCACCCTCATCGAGGCGATGGTAAAGCTGGGTCGTTTCTTCGGCGGTGAGTGAGGAATCCAGTCGGGCGGCCGGAATGTCGCGGGTGGTCAGGGCATCGACCTGATCTTTCATGAGCGCAATAAGCGGGGAGACGACCAAGGTGAGGCCATCGAACAGGAGTGCCGGGAGTTGATAGCAGAGCGACTTTCCGCCCCCGGTGGGAAAGATCGCGAGGGCGGAGCGCCCGGCCAGAAGAGAGTCGATGACCGGACGTTGTCCCTTCCGAAATGCCGAGTGGCCGAAGCGAACTCGCAGGGCTTCGGTGGGATCCATGGAGG
>JALQTQ010000332.1 GCA_023263995.1 Akkermansiaceae bacterium
CTTGGGCTTTTTTGCGGCCGAGGCGTTTTTGCAGGTCGAAGAAAGTGAGGCGTTTTCCTTGGGCGTAGGCGATGAGTTCGCCGTCGAGGATGCAGGGGGGGAGAGCGCGGGCGGCGGCGGTGACTTCGGGGAATTCTTCGTCGAGGGAGCGGAGGTCGCGGGAGAACAGGGCGGGTCCTGCCGGGGTGACGTGGAGTTGGGCACGGATGCCATCGAATTTCGGCTCGAGCCAGAGGGGAGTCTCGGGCGAGGCATGCCAGGCGAGGAGCGCGTTGGCATCCTCGGAGGGCGAGGCCAGCATGGGTTTGAGGGCGGTGCCGGGCCGGGGACGGATTTCCCCGAGGGTGCCGTTTTTGGCGGCCACCGTGGTCTCGCCGGGGTCCCCATTGAGCATGTTGGCGTAGCGGATGGCGTGGGCAGGGACCTCGAAGGCCAGGGCCACAGCTTCGTCGAAAAGCCCCTCGCCCGAGCCGGCCCGGAGACCGCCGGTGAGAAGGCGGACGATCGTTTCGCCTTCGGCCGGATGGGTTTGCGCGAGGAGGTCGGCCAGCGCGCCCGCCTTCGCGAGAGTGCCGGGGAGCTTGGTGAGCCCGGCAAAGGCCCCGGCGAGGTCCCCGAAGGAGAGGGGGTTCGGGGAGGGTGGGGATTCCTCGAGAAGCAGACGGGCGGTGCGGGCGGCATCGTTTTGGGAAGCCGAGACCGTCTTGTATCGGGCCAAGGGGAGGCCGGTCACTTCGAGGAGGGCCTGCCGGATGATGGCAGGGCCAAGGTGGCTGAGGCCGCCGCCCCCGAGCCAGCGGGCCACGAGGGGGAGCTCGCGGTCAGTGCGTCGGCGGAGGAAGGCGGCGAGGAGGCTGGTTTTCTTCAATCGGGAGCTGGTTTGCCCGAGCTCTTCGAGGAGTTCGCTCAGTTCGCGGAGTTCGCACCGGGGACGCGGGAGATCGGGGTGCGGGGCCAGGGGGGAGCTCGGGGAATCGAGGAGCTCGAGCTGATCGTCCCCGTAAATGGACCAGGCTTCGTATCCGCGGGTCCGCAGATCGGCGGCGAACTCGCGGGTGGTCCCATGCAGGGTGTAAACGAGCGAGGGCGCGACCTTTGCGACCGCCGAGAGGAGGCTGGGGTAGTCGGCATGGTCGGAGAGAGGAAAGACGTGATCGACTTGGTAGCGGTAAGATGATCCCGGGGTGAGGGCCCAACCGCTGAGCATGGCGGTGCGACGTTTCTTGTGGTTGCGAATGACGCGAGAGCGGACTGCCGAGGGTGGGGCCAAGATGGCGTGGTCCGGTGGGATTGTTTTTTCGAGAAGGACTGGTTGCGGCAGGTCGAGCCCAAGGTCCCGGCAGGCTTCGGTCATCTCGAAGACTGGCTTCGGGACTGCGGTGGGAATGCCGGCTTCGTGGAGAATGGCGAGGGCTTCCTGGGCCTTGCCGAGCGAGTAGGCGAAGAAAATCGGAGCCTCGCCATCGGCGAGGGTCCCGCGGGCGAAATCGATGATGTGCTGCTCGATCTCGTGGGTCGGGGGGAAGACAAAATGGGGGAGGCCGAAGGTCGTTTCCATGACCAGGGTGTCGGCCTTTGGAAAGGAGGGGGTCTCGGCGGTGCGGGAAGACCGTGTCTTGAAATCGCCGGTGTAGAGGAGCGAGTCGCTGTCGTGCTCGATGCGGATCATCGCGGAGCCCGTGATGTGGCCGGCGGGGTGCAGGGTGATCCGATGATCGTTGAGGATGAGTTCCTCCTCCCAGTCGAGGGTTTCCACGGTGGAGGCCTTGACCCGGTAGCGTTTCACGAGGAGGTGTCCGGTGCCGCGGGAGCAGAGGATGCGTTGGTGCCGGGCAAAGTGGTCGGCGTGTCCGTGCGAGACGAAGGCAAAGGGCACGGGCCGGTGGGGATCGAGGGTGAGACCGGCACCGGGGAGATGGAGTGACCGCGGGTGAAAGGACAGGGGCACGGGACAGGGTAATCGACGGCCTTTGATTTGCGAACGGCAAGTTGGCTGGTAGGCTCCGCGCCATGATCATCCGTGATGCCACCGAGGAGGACCTGCCGGCGATCGTGGCCATTTACAATGAATCTATTCCGGGAGGACGGGCCACCGCCGACCTCGAGCCCGTGACGGCGGAGTCCCGTCGGGCTTGGTTTCGTGACTTTGATCCTGATCGGCGGCCATGCTGGGTGGCCGAGGAAAGCGGCCGGGTGGTCGGGTGTGTCTACTTGCGATCCTTCTACGCGGGCCGACCCGCTTACGACAAGACCGCCGAGATCAGCACCTACCTCTCGTCGGATTACCAGGGCCGGGGGCTGGGAACCGAGTTGAAGAAGCGGATGATTGCAGCCTGCCCCCGGTTGGGAGTGGAGAACCTCCTCAGCTTCTACTTCGATCACAACGAGGTCTCCCGGCGGGTCAACGAAAAGCTGGGATTTCAGGACGCGGCCCACCTTGCTGGTATCGCCGAGGTATTCGGCGAGAAGCGTGGCCTCGTGATTGCCATCCTGAGAATCGGCAGCGCAAAGGTCTGAGTACGAAAAATGCCTCATCTACTGCAACTCGATTGCGGTAGCGCTGCTTTTTCGGTTTTCCGTTATCGAAAGGTTGCAATTCCTTTCGGATCTGACAGTCTGGCAGCGGAAAGACATTCCGAAAAACGATATGAAAAAACTCCTCATGCTTCTCTCTGCCGGCACCGTCATGGCCTTCGCTTCTTGTGCCTCCCATTCCCATAGTGACTGCTGTGGCAGCTGCGGGGGTGAGAAAGCCAAGACTTCGTGCTGTGGGAAATGTGACGGGAAGTCCAAGTCTTCCTGCTGTGGCACTTGCAAGGCTTCCAAGTAGGCAGCGGTTCTCGTTGCCTTTTCTATGCCCGTCCTCTTGGCGAGGTCGGGCGTTTTTGTGCCCGGAACCCACGTCCGGGTCGATCACTCTTTACAAAGTCGCCGCCGGTTGGCAGACACACGAAGTTTTAGACTCATCGTCTCTCCAAAATGCCCAAGGACACCAGCATTAAAAAGATCCTCGTCGTCGGAGCCGGGCCGATTGTCATCGGCCAAGGTTGTGAATTTGATTACTCGGGCACGCAGGCCTGCAAGGCTCTCCGCGAGGAAGGATACGAGGTGGTCCTCGTCAATTCCAACCCGGCCACCATCATGACCGATCCGCAATTCGCCGAGCGGACCTACATCGAGCCCATCACGGCGGAGGTCATTGAGAAAATCATCATCAAAGAGAGGCCCGATGCCCTCCTGCCCACCTTGGGTGGTCAGACTGCGCTCAACGTGTCGATGGAGCTTTTCCACAGCGGGACCCTCGAGAAGCACGGCGTGCGCATGATTGGG
>JALQTQ010000333.1 GCA_023263995.1 Akkermansiaceae bacterium
GATCATCATTCTCGCACTCGTGGTAGCCACCTTGCTCGAACCCACCGCAGTGGTGAGAGAATCAAAAACGGTCCTCCGCAGTCTCCCCATCCTCCTTGACCGCTCCGCCAGCATGTCGATGGTCGACCAACGCAAGGCCGCTCCCGACCTCGCCGAGGCCGCGGTGGCCCTCGGGTTGATGACCCCGGAAGAAGCCAAGGATCCGGAAAATGCCGTTCTCACCCTGGGTGCCGCCGAGCGCCAGACCATCGCCAATGCTTCGCGTTTCGACCTTGCCACCCGCTTCCTGACCGGGCCAGGCCAACCTGTGCTGGCCTCGCTCGAGGATTCGCTCGACCTCAGCTACCTTTCGTTCGGAAAAACTCATCGCCTCATCACCCAAAGCCAATCCCTCACCGACAATGCCCTCGAGTCCATCAAGCCCGAGGCCTCCGAAACCGCGATCATGACCTCGCTCGAGTCCGTGGCCAACTCGAGCGGGATCCCCCTGGCTGGCATTGTCCTTTTGTCTGACGGCATGGAAAACCAAAGCTCCCGCCGCTCGCAGGACATCCTGCGGGAGCTCGGGGCCCGGAACATTCCCGTCCACACCATCCCCATCGGCCTCGCGGAACCCGATGATGTCTCAATCCGCAGCATCGTGATGCAGGAAGTCGCCTTCTCCGGCGATCGCGTTCCAGTCCGTGTGCAAATCCAATCCCACGGTTACGAACGGCGGACCGCCGGGCTCTCGGTCGAACTCAACGGTCGCAGCGTCTCCCGCCGCCAGATCCGCCTGACCGGTGGACTGCAGTTCGAGGACATCGACTTCCGAGTCGACCTCTACGAAAAAGGGGCCGCCCGCATCAAGGTGTCCATCGAGCCGTTCGATGACGAAATCTCCACAGCCAATAACGAAGTGGAACGCGGTATCCGGGTGGTCAACGAAAAAATCAACGTGCTCTACATCGAGGGCAACGCCCGCTGGGAATACCGCTACCTTCACGCCATCCTGAAACGAGACCCCCGCATCAAGGCCACTTTCATCAACTCGAGCGTGGGACCCGAGATCGCCCGCAACTCCCCCGAGCACATCGAACGCTTCCCCTCCAAACGGGAGGAGGCCTTCCAATACGATCTGGTCATCCTCGGCGACGTGGACTCCGCTTTTTTCACGCCCGAGGAATTGGGCCTTCTGGAAGAACTCATCCGCGACCGCGGAGGCTCGTTGTTGATGCTCTGCGGCCCCATGCATTCCCCGATCTCGTACGCCGACACTCCGGTGGCCACGATGTTGCCGGTGCGCTTCCAGGCTGACGAAAAATGGGAGGAAGTCTCGGCTTCGGTTTACCCCGTGTTGACGCCCGAGGGCCGTAACAGCATGGTGATGACCTTGGAAAACGAACGCGCCGAGAACGATCACCTCTGGAGTCGCGCCGCTCCCCTCGACCAACTTCCTCCACTCCTCGAAGCGAAACAGGGAGCGACCGTGCTGGCCGCTCTCTCTGACCGGAATGCCGGCCCGCAACGCTACCCCCTCGTGGCTTGGCAGCGCTACGGAACCGGAAAATGTCTCAGCATCGCGAGCGACCGCCTCTGGCGGCTCCGCTTCAAAACCGGGGACAAATACCACTGGCGGGTCTGGTCCCAATGCATCCAGTTCCTCACCCTCTCCCGCCTCATGGGCGAGCACAAACGGATCCGGCTCGAAACCGACCGCTCAATCTACCCGCTCGGCGACCAATGCCGGCTCTACGCCCATGTGCTCGACAACGACTTCCAACCGTCGACGCAGCAGCGCTTCGACGTCATCGTGACCGGCGTCGACGACTCTTCGCTGCGCCAAACCATCACTCTGCGCCCCGATCAAGCACACCCCGGTCTTTTCGAGGGATACTTCTCGCCTCCCGGTTCCGGCCGCTTCCGGATCGAAGCCAACGAAGACGATCGCGAGGTCTCCAACACCACCGAGTTCCAGGTCGCCGAAGTCCGCAGAGAGTTCAATGATCCAAAAATGCAGCGGGAAACTCTGGAACGCATCTCTGCGCTTACCGGCGGAACATCCCTCGCCATGTCGGACCTCCCCCGCTTCCCGGAACTTCTCAACCGGGAGCCCGTCACCCTCGAACTCCGGTCAGAACGCCCCCTCTGGGATCATGGCCTCATTGCCTTCCTCTTCATCGCTCTCCTGGGCGCGGAGTGGATCCTTCGCAGAAAACACGATCTCCCATGACCTCCGGCCATCCATCCCCTTCCCTCGGCCCCCGCGTCCATTCGGTCTGGCAGCGGACTCAACGCAACCATTTCGCGGCCGGCCTTCTCAACTTCCTGCGGTGGGCCGTCCCCCTCTTCCTCCTCGCGTTGACCATCGACTGGCTCATCGACCTTCCCTCACTCGCCCGCCTCATTTTCCTCCTCGTCATCATCGGACTACCCCTCATCCGCGCTTGGAAATCATCGTGGCGCCAGCTCAAAGGATACGATCCCGCCCGGACCGCTCTCGCCATTGAGGAAAAGGAAGGCGGCTTGGAGAGCCTCCTCGCCACCGCCATCGAGTGGGAAAAGAACGGCCCCACCCCCGGCACCTCCGCCAGCCTCTGGGAAGCCACCCGTCGCAAGGCAGAGGAAGCAGCCACCCGCCTCGACCCCGCCCGCATTGTCAGCTTCGGCAATCTGGTCCGCCCCACCCTCATCGCCCTCGCTCTCGCTCTCGTCATTCTCATCTTCGCCCTCGTCAACGGAAGTTTCCTCCAAGTCGGCCTCACGCGGATCTTCAACCCGTGGGCACTTGCAACATACCCCACCAACACCCAAATTGATCCCGGCCTCGGCGACCTCGTGGTCAAGCAAGGTGTCCGCACCAGCCTCGAATTCGCAATCTCCGGGGATATCCCGGAAACCGCCACCCTCCTCCTCCAGACGGGCGAAGGCGAACCCCGTGAACTGGAACTCCCCATCACCGATGGCCAATGCCAATATCTCCTCGCCTCGGCCTCGCGCGACTTCCGCTACCGCATCGAAGCCGGCGATGCCCGCACCCCCTGGTTCAAGGTCGAGGTCATTCCCGCTCCGCGAATGGAGTCAGTCCGCGTCGAACTCGATTTCCCAGACTACCTCGACCGCGAAAAGGAAACACTCGAGGCCCTCACCCTGTCCGTCCCGGAATCGACCGGCCTTCGCTGGGACCTGACCCTCGATCGCCCGGTCCGTTCTGCCGTTCTGCACCGCGACGATCAAGCCCCCGTCCCTCTGGAACTCCTCGACGAAGGGACCCGTCTGGTCCTCAGTGAAGAAGTCGAAGCTTCCCGCGGCTATTCATTTTCTTGGGTGGAACAAGACCACG
>JALQTQ010000334.1 GCA_023263995.1 Akkermansiaceae bacterium
CGGTTTGGCGCGACATTCCTGCTTTTTGTGCACTCATCGTGATGGTGTTTCCTTGGTTGCGCTCATGAACGAGCTTTTTGAGTTGGGCTCTGCTGACCACAACCCAAGGAGGCACCTAGCTTCCCTGCTCGGGGTCAAACCACCTGAGGCGATCCACCCCACGAACACCCTGCCCGACGGGTAATTCCAATTGTCGTCAGGGGGCAATTCTATTTGTCGTTCGACACTTGGCTCCGTTTCCTGGGACCACTTCAGATACTCAGGCGAGCTGGTCGGTGAGATCGCTGCAATCATCCGGCACTTGAGGGTGAGGCTCGAAATTGTGAAACGCAGCGGCCACCAAAAAGGATTTCACGTGCTGCCGAAGCGGTGGATTGTCGAGCGGACCTTTGGCTGGCTCCTGCAATCGCGACGCCTGGTTCGTGACTACGAAGTGCTTCCGCTCCATTCGGAGTCGAAGATCTACCTATCAATATCAAAGCGCTCCAAAGAATCCCGTAAATTTAGGACTCCACCTGTTTTTTAAGACAGCCTAAAAGTGGAGCGGGTGAACGGATTCGAACCGTCGACATCAACCTTGGCAAGGTTGCGCTCTACCACTGAGCTACACCCGCATCACTTTGGAACCTTTCTCTGTCCCGCGTGCGCGCGATCTTTGCCACCGCTCCGCACTTCAAACAAGGATTTTTTATCAGGAAATTCACCTAAAGTTGCGGATTCTTTCATGAGTCTTAAAAATCAGCTCCGCAGGACCTACTTGAGGAGTGTGAATCACACTCCAGTCTTTCTTGGCAATTCTCCCCGTATCCGGGAACCGCTCCGGCAATTTTTTAGGATTTCTTCCTGCTCCTTTTGAAAATTCTCCTACCGCCTTCCGGACTGCCTAGACCGCTTCCTTTTTTCTTCCGTCGCCGGTTCCCCTCCCCGATTTTCCCGGCCGAGTTCCTACGCGGACTATTCTTGGCTATGCGCTGTATCCAATGTGGCAATCATCAGGACAAGGTGATCGATTCGCGGTCCTCCAAGGACGGCACTTCGATTCGCCGCCGGCGCGAATGCCTCAATTGCGGCTCCCGTTTCACCACCTACGAACAAGTCGAACGAACCGAACTTCGCGTGATTAAACGCGACGGCACCCGCGAAGCGATCAACCGCGAGAAACTTTTTCGCGGACTCGTCAAAGCCTGCGAAAAACGAAAGGTCTCGATGGACGTCATCGGACGGTCGGTCGACGAGATCCTCAGCGAACTCCACAAAGACCACCTCAACGAGGTCCCCTCCGCAAGCATCGGGGCCAAGGTGATGGACAAACTTCACGACATCGATCCGGTGGCCTACGTCCGCTATGTCTCGGTCTACCGGCAATTCGAAAATGTCGGCGAATTCATCCGCGAAATCCAGGCCCTCGAGAACCGCTCCCGTCAAGACGCCATGCAACGCAAACTCTTCAAGTAATCCCATGATCTGCCACGCCGGAAACCTCCCTGCCCTGAAAGTCGGACGCCAGAAGGTCGTCGGATATGAAACCGATTGGATCGAACGAGCTCTCGCCCGTGCCGCCCATGCCGGTGGGCTCCACGATTGCCCCTTCCTAAAGGATCTCAGCGAGGGCGTGCTCCACTACCTAGAACGAAACTGCTCGCTCCAACTTTTTCCCATCGAACTCCTCTTTGAACGAATGCGAGGCATGCTCCGCAAAATTGGATGCCCGGAAATCGCCGACCACCTGACCCCGCTCGCTCCCCCCGTCACCGTGTCGATGATTGGACCGGCCCGACAAGCAGGACCTGGATCGACAAAGACCTTCTTCAGCATCCTCAGGGAAGAAATCAGCTTTCTTCACCGCTCCGGCGCCGAGATTATCCACTTCTGCGACGTCGAGGAAAGCATTCGACTCCTCGGCGGCAAGGCCGAGCGCCTGCGGAGCGAGATCCGCGCCTTCCTCGACGGTCGCCACAACCGCACATTCGCCCCACCACAGGAACTCCTTCTCACCCTCGAACCATGAGCGCGCAACCCACCCTGTTCGAACGAATTATCGCCCGCGAAATTCCAGCTGAGATCGTCTACGAAGATGATCTTTGCCTCTGCTTCCATGATATCGCACCGCAGGCCCCGGTTCATCTCCTTCTCATTCCCAAGAAACCCCTCCCCCGGATCGCCCTCGCCGAATCGATTGACCAAAGTCTTCTCGGCCATCTCATGCTCAAAGTCGGTGAAATCGCCCGCCAGCAAGGTTACGCCGAAGACGGATTTCGAGTGATCGTCAACAACGGCAAAAATGGAGGCGAAGCCGTCCCCCACCTCCACCTCCACCTGCTCGCCGGACGTCCTTTGAAATGGCCCCCAGGTTAGCGACGACTTCACCCGTGAGGATGCAGGTGGCGATACTGAATCGCCTCCACTCCCAGCGCGGCGGCCGTCCCGAGGATCATTTCCTCAGTCGCCGTGCGAGGGACCTGGCCTGCGGGCCGAGTCAGCCCTCGAATGATCCGACCGTAGCTGGAGGCTCCTCCCAGGTGGCGCAAAAGCTTCACGCTGATATGAGCAGCATCGAGTGACGGAAAAACGAGGACGTCAGCCCGCTCTTTGGGGGCCAAGTGAGGCACTTTGATCCGCGCAACCTCGGGATCAAGAGCCACATCCAGTTGCAGGCCACCATCCACTTCCACATCATCAACCGAGACCAGATTCCGGGCCGCCGCCAGCGCGGCCTCGACCCGCCTCGAACTCTCCGTGAGAGCACGTCCTTCGTTGGTGTGACTCAGGAGTGCGACACGAACCCGCCGCCCCAAATGGTGATGGGCCAACTGACCAGTCTCAGCGGCAATCCGAGCCAAATCATCCACCGTCGGCTCCGGGATCAATCCCGTGTCCGCTAAAAACAAAACCCCCTCCCGACCAAAATTGGGCATGGTGTCCGATGTCATCACCGTAACCGCAAAGACCTTGGCCACATCTCGGTCCGGCTTGATCAGATGCAAGAGAGGACGATAAACCCCAAGAGGATCCATGAGATTTCCACCCAGACAAGCGTCAGCCTGCCCATACTGAACCATCATCGCGGCAAAATAATGAGGCTTGGCAATGACCTCCTCGACATCGACTCCAACAAGCCCTCGATAGCGCTCAATGCGGTCCAGCCGACTACAGAACAGCTCAAAGTCCGATGACTTGGCTGGATCGATAACCCGCACGAAATCCATGCGGACGCCCCCCTCTTTGGCCATTTCAAAAATCTCTTCCCGCTTACCCAAGAGGATGGGAACCCCCAGCTCCATCTCAACGAAACGCTCCGCCACCCGCAGAATCCGTAAATC
>JALQTQ010000335.1 GCA_023263995.1 Akkermansiaceae bacterium
GGGGATTTCGTGGCGGTCTCGGAGGAGGATGCTTGGTTCACCTATTACTTCTGGGACGATGATGCCAAGGCTCCGGACTACGCGCGCTGCATCGATATCCATCGCAAGCCGGGATACGACCCGGTCGAGTTGTTTCTCGATCCGGCCATCCAATTCCCCCTGCTCAAGATCGGGGCCTTTTTGGCGAAGAAGAAGCTCGGTCTTCGGGGTTTGATGGAAGTCATCCCGCTCAATGCCACCCTGGTGAAGGGCTCGCATGGGAGGGACACCGTGTCGCCGGACGAGCAACCGGTGGTGATTGGGGCGGAGGCCGGGTCGGTGACTTCGGCGGAAGGGGTCTTTGATTGGATTCGGAGCGCGCTGTGGGAGGGGTGATTGCTCCTCCTGATGAAATCGTCTGACAAACGATACATGATGAAACTGTCGAAAGTAAAAGAAGGGTGGCCAAGAAGACTCCCAAACCAATCAGAGGCAACGAGATGCCTTGGAAGCCGCAGAGAGTGTGGCCATTAGCGATCGATGCAAATCTTCCAATCAACAAGTCTCCGCGCGCGATACGATTTCAAGACCCGATGATTCGTTCTGCATTGACAGGCTTGACTTTGTTTCTTGGCTTGAACGTATCAAGTGGTGCCAAACCTCCAGGTGCTCCGACCGACTTGCCTCCCTCCAAGGATTTGGCCGTGGAGACGGTTGCGGTTGACTTGTCCAATCCAATGGAAATGTCGATTGCCGGTGACCTCGTTTTTATCGCGGAATTGCATGGAAACATCAAGGTGGTTGATCTCACCACGGGGGTGACGCGGGTGGCGGCCCACTTGGAAGTCGACTACCGCAAAAAAGGGCCGCGATGGGAATGGGATGTCGAATCCGGCGTGCTCGGGATCGCAGTGGATCCCGATTTTGAGAAGAACCATTGGGTTTATGTGTGTTACACTCGCCCGGGAGGGGAGTCCCGCATCCACCAGCATGTGGTGTCAAGATTTCGTTATCAGGGCGGTTTGTTGAACAAGGCGAGCGAGGAGGTGGTCTTGACGATTCCCGCACTGCGGGATCAGGCCCGAATCCACGAGGCAGGTTCCCTTGCTTTCGGGCCCGATGGGTCTCTCTACATCAGCAGCGGAGATAACCAGGACCACACCCAATATCTTTACTCTGCCCGGACCTCGACCAACAGCGCCGACCTGAAAGGGAAGATTCTGCGAATCCGTCCGGCTGCGGGGGGCGGGTATACCATCCCTCCGGGGAATCTCTTTGCGGTGGGGCAAGCGGACACTCGACCCGAGATTTACGTGATGGGATGCCGTAACCCCTTTCGTCTCGCAGTCGATCCAAAGACCGGTTTCCTCTATTGGGGGGAAAATGGACCCGCCGATCACTACTGCGGAAGTCTGCAAAATGTCGATCAAGCGCTTCTCCCGCTGGGTTATGATGAATTCAATCAAGCTCGTCAGGCGGGTTTTTTTGGCTGGCCCTTTTTCATCGGGCCCAATGAATGTTATCCCACCTACGATTTTGCGCGAGGGGAGGTCACCGGTGCCTTTGTTCCGCAGCAACCGATCAACGATCTTAAAGAAAACACCGGCGTGCGTGAATTACCCCCGGCGCAAGAGCCGATGATCTGGTATAGTCATCCGTCGTCGCCCGATTTCCCGTCCCTTGGTCAGGGTGGGGCCTCGGCCATCGCGGGACCGGTTTTCTATCACGATGAGTCGGTGGAGAGTGCTGCCGGTGGCCTGCCGAAGGCCTTTGATCATCATTGGTTCATTGCCGATTACGCTCGGGGGTGGGTCAAGATGGTGGAGCTCGATGACAATGAAAATCGGGTGGCAATCAAGGCCTTTCCCAGTGACTATCGTTTCGAGACTCCCATCAACTTGAAGTTCAACCGCGTCGGGCAACTTTTCGTGCTTCAGTATGGCCGGGGAGGTTGGGATGCGGACAACGGCGGGAGCTTGGTGCGAATCAGTCATCGCCTTGACGGTGGCCTCGCGGGTCATCAAGTGGTGGCTTCGCGCCCGCTTCAGGGGCTACCCTCCGATCACCCCGGGACCGCGCTCATGCGCCAAAACAACTGCATCGCCTGCCATGCCACCACCGGGGAGTTGCTTGGTCCGTCTTTTGAAATGATCACTGAAAAATACCCGGATCCGGCGACGCGGGAAGCCTACCTGCAGGATCGGATCCGCCGGGGCGGCAAAGGGGTTTGGGGGGAGCTCCACCAGATGCCTCCCCACCCTCACCTGAAAAAGGAGCAGGTGGCGCAGATCGTAGAAGCGATCTTTGCCCTCCGGTTGGTCCGGCACGAGGCCCGCGGCCACTCGGTGAGCTTGGGGACGCCGCCAAGCCCCCGCTATCCCGGGTCTGGTGGTGCCGAGCTGGTCGACGGTGTGAGCGGGGATGCAAATGATCTCCGGAATGACTGGCTTGGCTTTGAGGGTGAGGATCTCATGGCCACTATCGATCTCGGGGAACCGATCTCAATTAATGAAGTGGGTCTTGCCACCTGCCAAGTGACCAAGGCCGGGATCTTCCTGCCACCGACCGTGGTGTTTGAGACCTCAAGCGATGGGGAAATCTATCAGGAGGTTGCCCGTATTGAGAATGACGTGCCGCTCGATAAGCCCATCACCCTGGCGACCCTGGCGGCCAGAATCGATCCCGTCCAGGCCCGTTATCTCCGCGTGCGTGCCCGCAATCTCGGAAGCATCCCCGACTGGCATCCAGCCAAAGGGCGCGAGGCCTGGCTCTTCGTGTCGGAGATCTTGGTGAACCCAAGGCACTGGAAATAATGCCTCTTCCGCAGTCCAAGGGGGCTTGAGATCCATCCATAAGAAACCTTTTTCCCGGACCTGCCCCGTCTATCGTATCAGAACAAGAGATGAGCAGGGAGGAAATCGAGGTCGTTTTTGAGACCAGAAATCCCTATCTCCAAATGCAATGATCATGAGAATTTCAACGCTATTTCTGACTCTTTTGTGGGTTGTTCCGGCACTCGCTCGTCCGGTCGATTTCGTTCGTGAGGTGCGCCCTATCTTTCAAGAGCATTGTCACAAGTGCCATGGGGCCGAAAAGCAAAAGTCCGGCTTGCGATTGGACCTGCGCTCGTCGGCCCTCGGCGGAGGAGAATACCATCAACCCACGATTGTTCCGGGCGATGCCAAGGCCAGTCATCTCATCCACTTCGTCTCGGATCTGGAATCGGAGATGCGCATGCCCCCGAAGGGCAAGGGGTTGTCGAAGGAAGAGGTGGCTACCCTCACGGCCTGGGTGGATCAAGGGGCGGTTTGGCCGGACGGGGTGG
>JALQTQ010000336.1 GCA_023263995.1 Akkermansiaceae bacterium
CGACACCCCGTGCCCGCCAGCACCTCGGTGAGGTAGTTGGCGGTGGCCTCGCCCTCGACATCTGATCCGGTGGCCAGGATGACCTCGGTCTCCGGATTCCCCTTCACCCGTCGCAACAGTCCTCCAATTCGCAGGTCCTCCGGCCTGACATCGTCCAAGGGCGACAATCTCCCACCCAGGCAGTGGTAGAGCCCGTGAAAGACCCCCGACCGCTCGATCGGCAGCACATCGGTCGGCTGTTCCACGACACACAGCAAGCCGCGATCCCGTCCCTTCTCGACACAAGCCAGGCAACCGGACTGCCCCACGAAAAAGCCGCAGATCTCGCACATCCTCACCTCGCGCTCGCAAGCCTCCAGGCTCTTCGCCAAATCCATCGGCGCCGCCTTCGAACTCTGTAAAAGATGAACGGCAATCCGTTCGGCACTCCGCGGGCCAATTCCGGGAAGCCGTTTCAGCTCCTGCACCAACGAGAGCACTTCCGTCGGAAAATCAACCTTGCCCATTGCTTCGGCGACTCGATTCCTCTCTATCCCCCCCGCCATCCAAACGGATGACATTCCTTGCCTCCACCTCCTCGGCTCTCTCACAGGGCATGCGATGCCGGGCGGCATAGATCACCGCCGAGAACCACGACCAAACCACCGCCAGCAGCATCCCGAAGGGCTTCCAGAAAATTCCCCAAACCGCAAACGCCGGGATCAGTCCGACGACCAGCAAAAGCGCGGTCGCTCCGAGAACCATCCGGCGCCCGCCTCCGGGTGTCCCCAAGATCGCTCCCGCCAGACCAAAGGAAGCCAAGGCGGTCAGCAGCATCCCCACCACTCCCGGCAAGCCGGCCTCTCCTTTCACCTCAAGCCCCCCGTCGCGCCACCACCCCCGCAAGGCCTCGGTGGCACCATTGAAAACTCCCATCACTTCGGTTGCCGTCCCCAACAGCACCGAGACCACCCCGAAAACAAAAAGGGGCAGTACGACGTGACCGACAGGCTGGGCGTGATGAGGCATAGGTGGTCCACACGCAATAACAGAGAATCGGCCCGGCGCAAATGAAGAAGCGAAAACGCCCCCTCCGAACGGCTCGGCAAGGCCCCCACCTCCTACCCCACCCCGGGCCGGGATTCGAGATTTTCCAAGGCCGCCTCAAAGGTAGGCCATTTGAAGGTAAACCCCTCTTCCTGCAACCGCTTCGGCAGCACCCAGCGGCTCTTCAGGACCAGCTCGGACTCACTCCGCATCAGAAAGGTCCCGACCTCCAGCATCCACTTCGTGGCCGGCAAGCCGAATCTCCGCCCGACGATCCTGCGGAATCCCGCCATGCAACCCGCATTGTCGGTAGGATGGGGAGCCGACAGGTTGTAGACCTCCCGCAGCTCGTCCTGACCGCACATCCACTCCACCGCCCGACAGAAGTCGTCGACATGGATCCAGCTCATCTTTTGCTTCCCGCTCCCCATCCGCCCGCCCAGCCCGAGCCACGCGATCTTCCGCAGGTAGTCGAAGACCGTTCCCGGTTCATTTCCCAGAACGATCGCCGTCCGCAGCGCCACCCGCCGCACCCCGTCCGGAACCTCGCTTTCGAACAAGGCCTTCTCCCAAGCCCGGGCCACCTCGACCGAGAAACCCTCACCCAACTCGCCGCTGTCCTCGTCCTGAGGCCGGTCCTCGGCATGACGGTAGATCGTTGCGGTGCTCGAATTGAGCCAGAGGCGCGGTGGCGAGGCACACCCCCGGATCGCTTCTGCTACCAATCTCGTACTTTCCAGGCGACTGGCAAAGATGGCCGCCTTGTTCTTCTCCCCATACCGGCAGTTCACGCTTCGGCCTGCCAGGTTCACCACCGCCTCGGCTCCCTCGAACTCGCGCGTCCAGTCACCCGCCGTCCGGCCGTCCCAGCGAAGATCGCGGGCCACCCCGGGCACCCCACCCCGGCGTGAGATCGCCACGACCTCCCAACCGAGACGGGCAAACCAATGACACAGATATTTTCCGAGGAAGCCATTGGCTCCCGTGATGATCATCTTCTTCGTCTTCATCGTTCAAAAATGGTGAGGCACCGCGCGATCACCCCGTTCTGGAATGCCGGAGGAAAAAGAGATCCGAGAGGAACCACCACCAGAAGGAGCGTGGCCAGTTTCCCGAAACGACGTCCCCATCTTGCCTCCAGCAACACGAGAAGGCCCTGTCCGGTGAAGTACGCGGTCGGGAGACCATAGCCCGCCCGCACCGGTAGGGTGATGGCCAGCTCATGCAGGAGGCCCGAGACCACAAAGACCGCAAGAACACTCCAAGTGCGCCCCCACTTCCGCTCCAGCGGCCTTCCCACCACCCTTTGCATCATTTGGGAGTATCCGACATTCCAACGGAGACTCCAGAAGTCTCCCAACCCCCGAGCCCGGAGAACATTGGGAAACAAAGTCCGCACCGGAAAACCGGCCCTTCGTAATCCCCCTTTTAAAACCCGGAGGGCCCCGAAGTGGAAGCCCAGACTCATCGGAAGAAACATCACCTGAATCTGCTGCCATTCCATTTTCCACACCCACCAGGCCCCGCCAGTTCCCAGAAGCATCAGGAGGACGCCCAACCCGACATCATTCCGCCAGCTCAATCCGTCCCGTCGCTTTTGAAAACTTCCCGGATCCATCCCGAACCAACCCAGGGCAAAAAGGGCATACTCCGCCCATCCCAAGTTTCCTCCCCAGGCCCGGTAGACGAGGGCCTTCATCCCGGCCAGAAGGACCAGGCAGATCCCGACCATCCTGGCAATGGGATCGGCCTCCAGCAGAGCCACATGGGCCCCGCCCACCAGGCCCACCACCACCAGCCAGCCCGCCACCGCCGGAAGCCGCCAACGCCCCGAAAGAACACCCAGCACCACCAGGCCGAAAATCAACAGCGTCCCGTTCATCCCGCACCTCCCAAATTCCACCAGGTCAGAAGCCCGAAGAAGATCATGAGGTAGACAAAGAGAAGCGTGAGCAAATGCTTGGCCATCCGGTTGGCGGGGGTGTCCGCCACCTCCGTGAGGTCAAACCCGAAGAACTGCAGATAGACCCGCACCGCCCACCACAAGGTGATGAAAGCCGACATCGCTCCCGCAGCCGGAGTGCCTCCCAACATCCAATCCCGGAAGCCCAGGGAGAGGACGGCAAAGAAGACATGATTGGCGAAGACATAGGCCGCGTAGGTCCAGAAAAGCTCCCGCATCAACGGAGTGAGTCCGGCCAGCTTCTCCTTCCAGCCCAGAACCCCGGGAATCCAGAAGCTCGCGATCACCAAAAGGGTGAATCCAAAACCCGCA
>JALQTQ010000337.1 GCA_023263995.1 Akkermansiaceae bacterium
GGAATGGTCCCTTTCCAATAGGTAATAAAGGGGGTGCGAGTCCCGCCTTCGTAGACGCTGTATTTACCGCCCTTGTAAAGGCCAGCCGGCTGGTGCTTGCCCAGCTTTTCGATCGCTCCGTCTTTATAGCCGTCGTCGAGGACTGGCCCATTGTCGGAGCAGAAGACGACCAAGGTGTTTTCCGTGAGTTGGTGCTTGTCCAGGGCCTTCATGATCTCCCCGACGGTCCAGTCGAGTTGTAAGATGGCGTCGGTTCGGAAACCGTGGGCAGTGACTCCCTGAAAGCGTTCATGGGGAATGCGGGGGACATGAAGATCGTGCGAAGCGTAAAAGAGAAAGAAGGGTTGCTCCTTGTTTTCCTCGATCCAGGCGACGGATTTTTCGACCCATTTATCGGCGAGATCTTCATCTCGGAAACGGGCGGCGTGGCCTCCGGTGTAAAAGCCGATTCGTGAGATGCCATTGTGAATGGTCGAGTTGTGACCGTGGCTCCAGTCCATCTTGAGGGTGTCACGGTGAGTCAAGCCAGTAGGGTGGTCCGGGGAAGGCTTCTTGCTGCCCACCCAGAGGGGGTCCTTGGGGTCGAGATTGAGAACGCGGCTTTCGGTCACGTAGACCTGTGGCACCCGGTCGTTGGTGGTGGGGAGAAGGAAGTGGGAATCAAATCCGATCTCGCGTGGTCCCGGCTTGATCTCGCCGTTCCAGTCTGGGCCTTGGCCTTTCGGGCCGAGACCGAGGTGCCACTTGCCGACCACCGCTGTCCGGTATCCGGCCTGCTTCATGAGGTCGGGCAGGGTGACCGTGTTTTCGTCGATGATGAGATGTCCATTGGGCGGGGCAATGCCGGTTCCCGGTTTACGGAAGGCGTATGTCCCGGTGAGCAGAGAGTAGCGGGAGGGAGTGCAGGTGGAGGCTGAGCAATACCCTTGGGTGAACCGTTGTCCGCCCGCCGCGAGGCGGTCGATTTGCGGGGTCTTGAAGGTGGTGGCTCCGTAGCAGGAAAGGTCGCCGTATCCGAGGTCATCAGCCATGATGACAATGATGTTCGGTTTTTTCGGTTCTGAGGCTGGAGCTGTCCAAGCGGGGGTGGTGACCAAGAGAATGGAAAGACAAATTGTTCGAAGCATACCCCGATCTATGTAGTGAAAGGATGGTGGTGGAAAAAGAGAAAAGGGACATTCCGAGCAGGAATGTCCCTTTGAAGTTTTTGAGTGGAAGGTGAACTTCCTAGTTTTTCTTTCGGGTTGCCTTCTTGGCCGCTTTCTTCGCGACCTTTTTGGCAGCCTTCTTGGTCACCTTTTTCGCTACCTTTTTGGTGGTCGCCTTTTTCGCTACCTTCTTCTTGGCCGCTTTTTTGGCGACTTTGCGTGCCGCTTTTTTGGCCGCCTTTTTGGCAGCCCGCTTCACGGTTTTTTTGGCGGCTTTCTTAGCAGCCGTTTTCTTGGTGGTCTTCTTTTTTGCAGCCATGGCTTTGTGCTGTTTTACTTCGCGGATAACCGCGGCTTTCTCTTCGGGTGTCATGACACCCACGGAGATCAAAGAGAGGATGGCCTGACCCAGGCTTCCCCCGAAACTTTTGCTGACAAGGTCCCGCAAGCGGGGTGTCAGGATGGTGGTTCGATCGACGAGCGATTCGTAGACATGGGCCCGACTGCTGGTGTTGCGCGAGGCCAGCCTCTTTTTCTCGAGGTTGCGCATCACTGCGAGGGTGGTTGTGTAGCTGCGGTCTTCCCCGTCGCTGTTCATCAGTTCATGTACGAATGATACTGTACTGGGACCCTCGTTCCATAGGACGGCGAGAGCATGAAGTTCCTGCGTTGATGGTTCTTGATAACTGGGCACGTTAATTTTCTTTCCGTTAGAAGAAGAAAGCCGAAGTCTTGTCGGTTGTGCAAGAACAATCTTGAGCGGTCATCGCTTGGATGGCGGGAAGTCGGTCTCGGGTCCGCTCGGGGTTAGGTTGTTGCTGGAGAGGGGATCGAGTACTAAATATTTAGTAATTAGGATGACGGTGGAGACATCTCGGTAAGTCGGTTTCCGAGAGCGGATGAGTGATGTGGCCGGGTAGGCCGGGGAAGACTTTCTTGAGAGGGGGGGCGGGGCAGGGGGGCGTTTCATGGGATAGAAAAAGCGGGCTGGTGTTCGGACCGGCCCGCTTTTGGCAGGAGAAAGGGTTGATTCAGAGAGCCCCCCGGGATTGCTGAGGGGCTTTCTGTTTTTTCGGGTGTCAGCGTCCCGGGATGATCAAGGTGCGTCCGGCGACGATGGTGTCGCTGCTGAGTCCGTTCAGTTCCTTGATGGCTTCCACGGTGGTGTTGAATTTCCGCGAGATCCCCCAGAGGGAGTCGCCGGTCTGAATGTTGTAAACATTGCCGTTGAGCTCAGGCGAAGCCACGGGAGCAGGATCAGCGGGGGTGGGAGCAGCAGGTGGGAGGGCCGCTGGGGCTGTTGGAATGGCGACCGAGGTCGGTGGATTGATCGGTTCGATGGGTTCGATCGGTTGGTATGGGGCTTCCGTAGGGGGCACGCCAAATTGTTCGGCAGCACTGAGCGGGGGAGCAACCGGGTCAGGATCAGAACCGGGGAACTTGGAACATGAAGTCAGGAGGACAGCGGACGCGAGCAATAGGCATGTTGCTTTCATCCGGGCAAGATACCTTAACGTTTCGGGAATGCGAAATAAAAAATCGAGGGTTCAGCGGGTGGGGCTTGCGGAGAGGCTGGCGGGTGTCTAGGGAACCGGGGGTATGGAAGTCTGGAAAGCGTTGATTGTGGGGGTGGTGCAGGGTTTGGCTGAGTTTTTGCCCATTTCATCTTCGGGTCACATCGTTCTCACGCAGTATTTGCTGGGAATTCGGGAGGTGGGTGCGGCGCATCAGGATGATCTTTCCTTTGAAATCGTTCTTCATTTGGGGACTCTTGTCAGTGTGCTGATCTTTTTTTGGCGTCGGTTGTGGTCTTTGGTGAAGTCCTTGTTTGACCGGGAAATGGTGGAGGAGCGGCATTTGATTTTTTGGTTGGGCTTGGCCACGTTGCCTGCGGTCTTGGCGGCTTTGATGTTCAAAGATTTCTTTGAGTCGGCACCTGGGAAGCCGGTTTTGGTGTCCGGTCTCCTGATGGTGACCGGATTGATTTTGTTTGCGCCACGGGTATTGCGCGGGCGTGGGGCGAAAGTGGGTTGGAAGAGCTCCTTGATGATGGGGGTGGGGCAGGCCTTTGCCATTTTGCCCGGGATTTCGCGTTCGGGGGCGACGATTGCCTCCGGGTTGGTCAGTGGATTGAA
>JALQTQ010000338.1 GCA_023263995.1 Akkermansiaceae bacterium
ATCCTCCTCGAGAAAATCGAGCACCTTGATGCCCTCCCGGACATCAGCCCCAGCCTCCCGGGCCCGCTCCATCATCATGGTGTCAAAAGTCTCACGATCGACCTGCCAAGTCTTGCCCCGCGGGTGGTCAGTGTGCTGGGAAAAGTAGAAGGGAGCCGACAATTCCCCGTCCGGACTGACGAACTGGACGCTCTGTTTGACCTGAAAGCCTTTTTCATCCAATCGGTCGGTCATACCGAGACGATCAAGGGTGTCCCAGCAGTGAGGAATCAACGATTCGCCCACGTGATAACGGGGGAAGTGTTCTTTTTCCAAGACAATCACCTTTCGACCCTGCTCTTCGGCCAGAAGAGTGGCCGCCGTGGTCCCGGCCGGGCCGGCTCCGATGATCAACACGTCACAATCGTGGGAAGGATAGGAAGTCATATGGTTTCTGTCGGTAGAATCTCAATGATCCGGGCCAAAACCCCGTCGCCTTGGTCCAGCAGTTCATTGTAACGCCCAAACAAAAATTTACCATCACGCGCTGGAAAAAAATCGGGCTGAAACTCTTCCCGCCTGATCCGGAGAAACCCACGAGGACGACTGTGGTAGCGCAACCCGCTTTCGTTCAGAAGGGCTCCAAGAGGGCGCCCGCCTCCGAGGACTGCCTCGCGCAAGGGACCGGGAAAGCGTTCAAGAAAAATCCGGATGACCCCATACTCGACCGGGTGCCCATTGACTTTCAACAACACTTCCCGAAGGTATC
Organism: Akkermansiaceae bacterium; assembly: GCA_023263995.1. Lineage (GTDB taxonomy): Bacteria > Verrucomicrobiota > Verrucomicrobiia > Verrucomicrobiales > Akkermansiaceae > SW10. Next base: position 749 of record JALQTQ010000338.1, read on the forward strand.
CCCCGCTTCCTTTTTCCTCGTTCAGGATCTCCAGGACCACCTCGCCCCCGTGAAAGGCCGCCAAGGTCGATGTCATGTCGTGATCGTGACAGAGAAGCTCCCGATACGGCAGCGGGAGCTCCGCTGGCTCGACCCGCTCCATCGACACCCCCTGCAAATCACCGCGGAGCAATTCCCCGATGTCCAAGTCCTCGGTCATGGCCTAGACCAGTTTGTCGGTCCGATGTTCCGGAAGGAAGAAATCGTGCAAGATGTTGTCCACGCAAAGCAGGCCGTCACGCTCGAGCACAATCTCACGTCCCGTAACCTGCAACAGTCCTTCCTCGGTCAATTGCTTGAGTTCGCTTTCCCATCGCGCCAGGACATCGACTCCATATTTCGCCTGAAAATGACCGGCGTCGACCTGACCCAGCTTCATCCGAAGGATAAACTCCCGGATCATGCGCTGCTCGGCCGTCGTCCGGAAGCTCCGCTTGGTGGGCATCCGTCCTGCCTCAATCGCCGCAATGTAGTCGTCGATTTCCGTGAGATTCTGATAATGGGTTCCGGCCGCATGCGAGAAAGAGGCCACTCCGAGACCCAGCAAATCCGAGCCCCCCCACAGGGAATCACGATAAATGAACTTGGTCTTGGCGGGATCTCGCACCGCAGTGTAGCCCGACCCTACAGTGTAACCCGCTTCCTCGAGTGCCGCAAAGGCCTCCTTGACCCAGCGCCGCTTGGTCTGCCAGTCAGCCACCGGGGCCACCAGCTTCCCGCTGTCCTTCATCTCACGATAAATCGTGGTATTGTAGGGAATCTCCATCTGGTAGATCGTGACACTGTCCGGCTCAAGCTCGATCGTGCGTTCGACGTTTCGCTGCCAGTTTTCCTCGGTCTCCTCGATCATCCCGGCGATCAAATCGATGTTGATCTGGTCGAACCCCTCGGCTCTCGCCCGTTCGTAGGCACGATCGACCTCCTTTGATCGGTGCGCCCGGCCGTTGATCTCGAGAATGTGATCGTCGAAATTCTCAATTCCCAGGCTGAGCCGGGTGACCCCGATGTCCTTGATCGCCGCCAACTTGCCGGCATTGAGCGTTCCCGGTTCACACTCGAAGGCCACTTCTTCGGCGGCATCCCAGGGCAGGAGGGCTTTCATGCGATCGGTCAACCCAGCCAGTTGCTTGGCCGAGAGGTAGGACGGAGTCCCTCCGCCGAAATAGATGAATTGCGGTTTCCGCCCTTCGATCAGGGGCTTACGCGACATCATCTCAAGCTCCTGCACCGTCGAATCAAGGTAGTGCTTGATCTCGTCCGCGCTCTTGTCGGTGTAGACCCGAAAATAACAGAAGTGACAGCGTCGGCGGCAAAAGGGAATGTGATGGTAAAGCCCCAAGGGAACCCCCTCCACCGGAGCCTGCCGGTAGACTTCCTCGACCCGTTCGTTTCCATCCTCGGACCAAAACGAGAAGGGCGGGTAGTTCGAGATGAAGTAATTCCCGGCCCTGGTTTCCTTTTTCTGATCGGCAACCGCTGTCATGGGAGGGAAAATGGGGCAAACTGGAAATTTTTCACGGAAGAAATTCAGGAGCTTGCCCCGACAACCAAGATTTTCACCCGACGAGATCCTCGCCCCCACTGTCATGCCGGTCTCCTCTCACCCGCATGTCGGAGTGACAGAAACGTCACCACTCGGGAACCTCGACACCTCATCCCGATCCGCTTTATTCCTGACAGGAAATGGAACACATTCTCATTGTCGAAGACGAAATTGACATCGCCAACCTTGTGGCCTTCAACCTCGAACGAGCCGGTTACAAGGTCTCCATCGCAGCCGACGGACGCGATGGGTTGGAACAAATCCTTCAGCTCCAACCCTCTCTCGTCATCCTCGACCTCATGCTTCCAGGGATGAACGGTTACCAAGTTCTCAAGGAAATGCAGCGCGATTCGCGGAGCCATGCCATCCCCGTCCTCATGCTCACCGCCAAAAGCCAGACCGAAGATCGCATCAAGGGACTGGAACTCGGAGCCGACGACTACCTCACCAAACCCTTCAGCCCCAAAGAACTCCTGCTGCGCGTCAAGGCCATCATCAAGCGTAACCGCTCCACTCCGGGATCAGTGGTTTTCTCCTTCGGCCCCTTCCGCTTCGACAAAAACAGCCTCAACTTTTACCTCAACGACGAGCCCGTGTCGCTGACCTCGACCGAATTCAAGCTCCTCCTCTTCCTTTGCCAGCGGGCCGGGCAGGCCCAAGACCGCAACGAACTTCTCAAGGTGGTTTGGGGATACAACGACGAGGTCCACAGCCGCACCCTCGACACCCACATGAAGCGCCTCCGGCAAAAGCTGGGTGACTCAAGCTCCTTCATTGAAACGATCCGGGGCGTGGGATATCGGGTCCGTGAGATCGAATGAATTTCTTCGCCTTTTCCTGTGCCGCCCTATTTTTCGTCCTCTTCCTGCTGGCCCGACGGAAGGCCGGCGCTGCCGCCCAAGAGCTCACCTTCCTCACGCGGAAATCCCAAGAGCG
>JALQTQ010000339.1 GCA_023263995.1 Akkermansiaceae bacterium
CTACGCTCTCGAAACAGATCTGGAGATCCACGAAGTCTCGACTCAATGGATGACCGAGCTGGTTCTCTTCATCGTTGGCATTGAGTCGCCGGTCCACACCAAAGAAGTCATCAATCGAATCCGGGGTTTTTGGGGTGTCGGACGCGCCGGCAGCCGGATTCAGGAGAAAATCAGAAAGGCGACCGCTCTCCTCGCAGATGCTGGCAAGATCCAATCGGTCGGTGAGTTCCTCCTCATGCCGGATCAAAAAGTCCCCGTGAGGGATCGAGGGTCAGCACAATCCAATACCCTGAGGAAACCGGAAATGCTTCCCCCGATGGAAATCCGCGCCGCCATCCTGCAGCTCATTGAGGCCAACCACGGCGTTCACGAAGACGAAATCGCGGTGGGAGTTGGCCGACTTCTGGGATTCCGCTCAACAAGCCAACAACTGAAAAAACTGGTCACTGCGGAGGCCCTCTCTCTTCTTACGGACGACCTCATTACCGAACACGCTGGATTGCTGAAGGTGCGAGAAAGCCGATAGGAAATAGACGAGAAATCAGAAGAACGGGCTAACGACCCGTTGGAAAACCGGCCTGAATTGCGCTTTACGCGGGGCGTCCTGTTCGAGCGCCGCAATCGATCTGAGGAACCTCAGCCGGAATTCTGGGTGGAAACACGCCATGTCTCGCAGGCCACCGCCCGCACTTTCGATCGCATCGATTCCCCCAATGGAAATCCTCTGGTTTTTCAACAGGCTGTTACCGGAAAGGAAGCTCCAATTGCCTCATGAGCCTCGCGGTCCTTTGGGGGCGGCCAAGACGAAGGCGGCGGCGCAAGCCCAAGACCCGACTGCGCCGGAACCTCACCCGCCAGCGAGCCACGGCCAGCCGGAATCTCCAGTAAATTTTTGTGTTCACTTGAACAAGTTAAGACAACCGTGCCTTGTGGCAAGTCTTAACTTTCGCCGAGGTCTGATGCAGTGGCCCGCACCACGCGGTCGACCGTCAGTTTGGTCACGATGTTGCCCCTTGAGGCCCGACCTTTCACCGTGATTTCTCCGAAGGAAAAGAGGCGGGAGACATTTCGCAATCGGAGGGCCGGTTTCAGATGAACGACCACCGTGTTGGTCGCACTTTCCTCCTCGGTGTCGTGCACTGCGAAGTAAATCACCCGGGAACCCTTGGTGCCCTTGCCCATGTTGTAGACCTTGTCTCGGGTCACGCCCCCCGCTTTGAACCTCTTGGCATAGTAGGGCCCCTCCCGTCCTTCGCGGTAAATCATGGAGTAAATCTTGTCCTCGTCCTTGCGGAAAATCGCAACATGCACCGGGCGCTTGCCGACGAAGAACTTGTCGGCAACCTTCGTCACCTTCATTTCGGCCTCGAGAGTGAAGACAATGACGTCATCGAGCGTAGAGCACTTCTCGAGAGCTTCCTCTTTCTTGAGACTGATCCCGGCGAAGCCGTTCTTGCGATCGAGGTAAAGGGTCTCGCTCGCCACCACCACCTCGGAACGCTTCACCACTCCAAACTCGGTCAGACGGGTCCGGCGTTCCCTCCCCTTGCCATACTTTTTGATGAGATTCTTGAAGTAAGCCACGGTGAAGCGGGTGATGTTGCGGATGTTCTTCTCGGTTTCCTCGATCTTGTCCTCGAGTCCCCGGATTTCCTCGTCAGCCCGAAATCCATCGTACTTTGAGATCCGTTTGATCTTGATCTCGGTGAGGCGAATGATGTCGTCCCGCGTGACTTCGCGTTTGAGGAGTTTCTTGAAGGGCTCGAGTCCTTGGTCGATCGCCTCGATGACGGCTTCCCAAGTTTCGCACTCCTCGATGTCCCGGTAAATCCGGTTCTCGATGAAGATCTTTTCGAGCGAACTGAAGTGCCACTTGTCATTGAGTTCCCCAAGGAGGATCTCGAGTTCGCGCAGGAGGAGAGCCTTGGTCTGGAAGGCGCAGTTCTTCAGGATTTCGGTGACCGGCATGAAGACCGGGCGCCCCTCGTGAATGACACAAGCATTCGGGGAAATGGAAACCTCGCAATCGGTGAAAGCAAAGAGGGCATCGCGGGTGGTTTCGGCATCGGCCCCGGCCGGCAGGTGGACCAAAATCTCCACCTCCTCGGCGGTGTTATCCTCGATCCGGGCAATCTTGATCTTCCCCTTGTCATTTGCACTGACAATCGAGTCCATGACCCCGCCAGTGGTGGTCCCGAAGGGAATTGAGCTGATGCGGATGATCTTTGCTTTCACCACCTCGACATCGGCCCGCACGCGCACCTTCCCCCCCCGCAGTCCATCCCGGTAATCGCTGACATCGATCAACCCGCCGGTGGCAAAGTCCGGAAAGAGCTCGAAAGGTTCCTTGCGTAGGGCCGAAATGCAGGCCTCGGCCAGTTCGATGAAATTGTGGGGCAGGATTTTGCAGGCCAACCCGACGGCGATTCCCTCGACGCCTTGGGCAAGTAGGAGGGGAAACTTCATCGGCAGGGTGACTGGCTCCTTGTTTCGGCCGTCGTAGCTGCGGGTCCACTCGGTGGTCTTGGGATTGAAGGCCACCTCAAGGGCAAAAGGGGTGAGACGGGCCTCGATGTAGCGAGAGGCCGCCGCCCGGTCGCCGGTGAGGATGTTGCCCCAGTTTCCTTGGGTGTCGATGAGGAGGTCCTTCTGCCCGAGCTGCACCATGGCATCGCCGATCGAGGTGTCCCCGTGCGGGTGATACTTCATCGTGTTCCCCACCACGTTGGCGACCTTGTTGTAGCGGCCATCCTCCAGCTTTCATTGCTACTATAACACAAAAAAATAAAAATGAAATTTCATCATTTTTTGCCATGTTCAATATGACAAATAAAATAGCGTTAATGATAGCTTCATCATCCGCTTTGTTAATATTGGGTTTTTTTGAATATAAGCCAGGTGGTGATTCTGGCTTAGGTATATCTGTTATTCCTTATGTTTACGCCGTTCTACCATGTTTTTTAAAAATTATAGTAGTGATTTTATTGTTAAGATTTAGCAAATTCTCATTAAATTCTGCAATCTACGCGAAAAATCGGCAGCATCCTTGATTGACTCATCTTCAATGATGCAAGCTAGATCAAAAAGAGTTTTTATCGCGTCATCCGTTTTAATTTTTTGCTTTGAGTCGCTATAGTTTTTATTAAGATTTTTAACATTTATTATCACATTTTTTTTAATAAATCAAGAATAAATAAATTTAATATGCGTGCATAATATTTTATTTTTTATATTTGGATATAAATTTTTAGTTATGCAAA
>JALQTQ010000033.1 GCA_023263995.1 Akkermansiaceae bacterium
TCACCTCGCGACTGACCAGGGAATACTTCATCCCTTCCGTCCCCATGGAAATACCATCTGAAATCGTAATGGTGTTGAAGATGACCGACTTGCCGCCCGCCGCGTTGATTCCTTTGGCCGACTCCCGGGCCAAGCCGTCGATGTGAAAGTTACAGGGTGTGACCTGACTCCAGGTCGAAGCCACTCCGACCTTGGGCTTCTGAAAGTCCTCCTTGTCAAAACCCACCGGATACAACATGGCCCGGCTGGGGGCACGGTCCGGTCCATCAAGCACCTTGGAGGAATACTCCCGCACGTTTGCTTCGTCGCTCATGTGGGTGAAAGGTCTGCAAAGCCATTCCCTTTTTCAAGTGCCAACTCTTGCTTTCGGGCGGCCACTGCGTTACCGCCCTGCGCTATGGCAAGCCGCATTCTGGTCTCCGATCCCATTTCCGAAAAAGGAGTGGAACTTCTCAACGCTCATCCCGACCTCACCGCCGACTTCAAAGTCGGCCTCAGCCCCGAAGAACTTCTCAAGATCATCGGGGAATACGATGCCCTCATCGTGCGCTCCCAGACCAAGGTGACAGCCGAGGTCTTCGCTGCTGCCACCCGCCTGAAAGCCGTGGGCCGCGCCGGAGTGGGGGTTGATAATATCGATCGCGAAGCGGCCAACGCTCACGGGGTGATCGTGATGAACACCCCAACCGGAAACACCATTTCCACCGCCGAACATGCCTTCACTCTGATGTGCGCCACCGCCCGTAATATTGCACTCGGCCATGCCGGGGTGGTCTCGGGCAACTTCAACGCGGCCCGAAAGTCCTTCCAAGGAATTGAACTCAACCACAAAACCCTCGCGATCATCGGAATGGGAAGGATCGGATCCGAGTTCGCCAAGCGCGCCCGGGCCTTCAACATGAAGATCGTGGCCTACGACCCGTTCTTGACCCAAGGCCGGGCCGATGAAATGAAAGTTACGCTGGCAAAGACTCCCGAGGAGGCTCTGACCGGAGCGGACGTGGTCACTCTGCACGTCCCACTCACCCCCGAGACCAAACACCTTCTCAACGCCGGACGCCTCGCCCTGATGAACCCCGGAGCCCTCGTCATCAACTGCGCTCGCGGGGGACTCATCGACGAGAAGGCCCTCAAAGAAGCGATCGACTCAGGACACATTGCGGGCTGCGGCCTTGATGTCTTCGAAAACGAACCCCCCTCGGCGGACCACCCCCTCTTTTCGCTCAAAAAGCACATCACCTTTACCCCCCACCTCGGAGCGTCCACCAACGAAGCCCAGGAAAATGTCGGGATTCAGGTGGCCGAGCAAATCCGCGACTACTGCACGACCGGGGAGATCCGCAATGCCATCAACATGCCCTCGATGAATGCGGCGGCCCTCGGCGAGATTGGCTCTTACCTCGAGATCGCCCGGGGACTGGGTAAGCTTCTCGCCAAACTTGGACCCGAAAACCCCGACTCGCTGCGGGTCTCTTACCACGGCCCGCTGGCCAAGAAGGACACCGCCCTGATCTCGCGCAGCGTCCTCACCACCTTTCTCGAGGCCGCCCGCGCCGATGGCCAGGTCAACATCGTCAACGCTCCCGCGGTGGCCGCCGAGATGGGACTCGACATCATCGAATCCACCATCAATGCCGCCACCGAATTCAGCGAACTCGTGGTGGCCGAACTCCGCAAAGGGGAAACCCGTTACCGCGTTTCGGGAACGGTCATTGGTAAATCCCCCCGCATCGTCGAACTCAACAAACTCTACGTCGACATCAATCCGACCGGACACTTCCTCATCGTAATCAACGACGATCGTCCCGGCATGGTTGGCCTGATCGGGACGCTCCTCGGGACAGCCGAGGCCAACATTGCCAACCTTTCCTTGGCCCGCAACCGCTCAGCCGGCAATGCCGTGACGGTGATCGAATTGGACGCTCCGCTCGCCCCTGAGGTCATGGCGGCGGTCCGCGGAAGCGAAGGTGTTCTCACCGCCACCGGAGTCTCCCTGTAATTATGATTGGAAAGTGGGACGAGTTTGGCATTTATTAGTGCCTGATCATGATGCTCCCGTTCCACACACACACACGACGGCTCACTGCTTCCCTCCTTTTCCTGGTTTCGGCCGCCGTTCTCCCGGCTGACCCCGTCATCAGCGAATTCCTCGCCATCAATTCAGGGATCAACCTCAAAGATGAGGATGGCTTTCCTGCCGATTGGATCGAGATCCACAATCCCGACTCCACCCCGGTCTCGCTGCTCGGCTATTCGCTGACCGACGATGCAGCCAACCCGGTCAAGTGGACCTTCCCCGATGTCACCATCCCTGCCCTGGGATACCTTCGCGTTTTTGCCACCGGGAAGAATCGCACCAACGATCCCGCCTTCCTGCACACCAACTTCAGCCTCAGCGCGGCCGGAGAATACCTCGCCCTGATCAAACCCGACGGTTTCTCAGTCTCCGATGAATTCGCCCCCGCCTACCCACCGCAATTCAAGGACGTCTCATACGGCTTGGGGAACGAAAGCCCGGTGGTGGAAACCAACATCCTTCCACTGGGTGCTCCCCTGACCTATCTCGTTCCCAGCGCGGAAATCGGTGACAGCTGGAAACAACCGGGATTCGACGATTCCTCGTGGACCGCATCGACCTCAGCCATCGGCTTCAACTACGACGATCGGCCTGCCGTTGCCGCCACCATTTCACCCACTGGCAACGTCCAAAGCGAAATGCTCGGAGTCAATGCCTCGATCTTCCTACGCTTCCCCTTCGATGTGGTCGATCCCGCCGGGGTTTCGGCTCTCCGGCTGAAGGTCAAGGTCGACGATGGATTCGCGGCTTTCCTCAATGGCACCGAGGTCGCCTCGCTCTTCCGCCCCGCCGGCACCCTCGCCTACAATTCCCAAGCGACCAGCAATGAAGAGGTGTTCGAGGACCAGGAATACCAGATCTTCGATCTCCCCATCGCCGGCAACCTCGTTGCGGGCGAAAACATCCTCGCGGTTCAGGCCATGAACCGCACGGTCGGCAGTAACGACTTCATCTTCATTTCGGAACTCGACGGTGACGTCCAGGACCTCAACGCCCCGGCCATCCGCGGGTTCTTTCCCAGCCCCTCACCCGCCCAGAGCAACGGGCCACCCCTCCTCGACCCGGCTTCCGAAGTGACCTTCGATTCCACCAGCCGGGCTTTCATCGACAACTTCCTGCTCACCCTGAGCGTTCCCGAAGAAGGAGCCACCATCCGCTACACCACCAACGGTGATCCCGTCGATGAATCATCGACCGAATACACCGGCCCCCTCGAAATCAACCAATCGACCTGGATTCGCGCCCGCGCCTTCCTCCCCTCCGCCCTCCCCGGCCCGTCTCGCACCGAAGGCTTTGTCAAGCTCGCCACCACCGAGGCCAATTTCTCGTCCAACCTCCCCGTGGTCATCCTTTCGACCTTTGGCGAAGGCGGCCCACCCGAAAGCGGCACGACGATCCGCAAAGACGTCTTCATGATGGTTTACGAACCCGACCCGGTGACCGGCCGCACCACCCTCAATAGCACCCCGACCGTGACCACCCGTGGGGGCTTCCGAAAGCGGGGCTCCTCCTCCGCCGGCTTCCCGAAATACGGAATGTCCCTCGAAACCTGGGATGAAAACAACGACGACCGTAATCTCAACATCTTTGGCTTTGGAAGCGAAGCGGACTGGATCCTCAACGCCCGCTACACCTTCGACCTCGCGCTGATGCGCAATGCCCTGACCTACCAGCTCAGCAATGACATCGGACGCTGGGCCGTCGACACCCAATTCGTGGAGCTCTACAACGACGGCTTCGGGGCGGAGCTCAATTCGTCCGACTACTTCGGAGTCTACACCTTCATGGAGCGGATCGACTCCGACAACAACCGCCTCGACATTGCCGGCCTCGATCCCTGGGAAAATTCTCCCGAAGAAGTCACCGGCGGTTACATCATCAAACAGGACCGCTCCGATCCGGGTGAGTCTCCTTTTTCGGCCAGCGGATTCGGCTCGCTGGTCTATGTCGAGCCGGATTACTTTCAAGCTTCCCAGCTGCAACGCTCCTACATCCGCGAATACACCAACCGAATCTACCCCGCCGTCACCAATGCCAACGGAATCAACCCGTCGACTGGGGAACACTTCACTGACCTTATTGATGTTGGCACCTTCATCGACAACTGGTGGCTGAACATTCTCGTCATGGACCCCGACTGGGGGCGCTTGAGCCAATTTTACTACAAGGATCGGGGTGGTAAGCTCTCGGCCGGGCCGGTCTGGGACTACGATCGCACGATGGGATCGCGCGACAGCCGCGACGATGACCCCCGCCGGTGGGCCGGACCTGGCGATTCCAGTCTCCCCTTCTATGATAGTCGCTATCCGATCTGGGGCGGCCTCTTCGGCTTCACCTCCGCCCACTCCAGTTCCACCCTGCGCAATCCGCAACTCTTGACCAGCCGCCCGGATCTTTTCCAGGACCTCATTGATCGCTGGTATGAACTCCGGAAGGGCGGCCTCTCGAACGAGAATTTCGAGAACATCATCGCCACCTACCAGCGGGAACTCGAAGAAGCCGCACCCCGAAACTTTGCCCGCTGGACTGCGCTTTCTCCCGGAAGCATCGGCGGGATCAACTTCGCCGAACCCGGCCTCAGCGGATGGGATCGGGAAGTTTCTCACCTTCGCGGATGGCTGCAAGCCCGCGTTGCTTGGATCGACGAGCAATTCCTCGAACGCCCCACCCTGCCCCAAAACGGAGGCGTGGTGGACCCCGGTTTCGAACTCGTGATGACTTCCTCCGAGGGCCAAGTCTACTTCACCACCGACGGCTCCGATCCCCGGGCCATCGGAGGGGCCCCCTCTTTTGGTGCCATCCCCTTTGACGGCGGGCCCATCGACGAAGTCCTCATCGCCGAAATCGAAGCCCCGGTCTCCTACCTCGTGCCCTCCGATGATTCATTAGGCCTGACTTGGACTCAGGCAGGCTTCGATGACGGAGGGTGGACGGCCGGAACCAGTGGGGTGGGATTCGAATCCCCCGGCGGCGACCTCGAACCTGGAATCAACACGGACGTTCGCAGCGAGATGCTCTCGAAAAACGCCACTTGCTATGTGCGCTTCGAATTCGATTTCAACAATAGTGCCAACATCAACTCTCTCCTTCTCGGGATGAAATACGACGACGGATTCATCGCCTATCTCAATGGGGTTGAAGTCGCCCGCGATCGCGCTCCCGATCTCGCGACCTGGAACTCTGAAGCCACCGGCGCACGCCGTGACAGCGTCGCCATCGGGACGTTTGTCGAGTTCGATATCTCGGAGCACGCCAATGCCATGATCGACGGGCGCAACGTTCTCGCCATTCATGGCATGAACGCGGCTTCCGGAAACAGCGATTTCCTCTGTCTCCCCACCCTGTCGGTCAACCACACCGTGGCCGCAAATCCGGTCATCTTGAACGACACCACTTTTATCACGGCGCGCACCTACGATGGCCAGCAATGGAGCGCTCCCACCACCGCCACCTTCGTGGTTGGAGGCGTCCTGGCCAATGCCGACAATCTCGTCATTTCCGAGATCATGTATGATCCCGCGCCGCCAACCGCGGCCGAAGAACTGGCCGGCTTCACTGCCGACAGTTTCTTCGAATACCTCGAGATCTACAACCCCACCAACGCAACCGTCGATCTCTCCGAAGTCCGCTTCACCGACGGCATCGAATTTACCTTCGCGGGCTCTGCCGTGACCGTCCTTCCGCCCGGAGGGCGGGCCCTCGTCGTCCGAAGCATCGCCGGATTCACGGAGCGATACGGCAACGGCTTCGACAACCTCATCGCAGGAGAATTTGCCAATAACACCGGACTTTCCGGAAATGGCGAACAGATCCTTCTGGTCGGGGCCGAGGGCATCATCGCCGATCTCACTTACGACAACAACCCGCCCTGGCCGACTTCACCCGACGGCGACGGTCCCAGCCTCGTTTACCTCACCAACGCCACCACTCCCGACGCTTCCGGGAACTGGCGCCCCAGCGTCGACTCACTCGGAAATCCAGGCACCGGAGATGCCGTCTTCTTTACCGGTGACCCGACCGCTGACCGTGACGGTGACGGCCTCAGCGCCTTCGCTGAATATGCCTATGGCACCGACGACTCCATCCCGAACCTGCTCCCGTTGCGTGGCCAGGTGGACCCGACCGGGGAATTTTCCTTTACCTTTCCCCGAAACTTGGCCGCCGATGACTCCCTCGTCGTTCTGGAGGTTTCCTTTGACCTCCAGTCTTGGAACCCGGCCACTGAGGTCCTCGGTTTCCCGGTGGAAAGCCACAACGGTGATGGCACCTTGACCTACAGCTTCCTCACTCCCGGACCCGCAGCTGGCCTCGAAGGAATTTACGCCCGGCTTCGCGTCATCCAAAGGTAAAGGAAAACCGGGGCCGTCGTCAGGAGCGCTCGCCGAGAATGGGGGCCAGCTTCTCGATGGTCTCGGCGGGCCAGGCTGAGCGAGGAGTGAAGATGGCGGCATCGAGGGCCCGGTGCTCCGGCCATCCGGGCTCAGTCGGGATCATCGCAATGGCACGCTTGATGATGCGGGCACTCAACTCAGCGTTGGCGGCGAGGTGAGCCACCACCGTGCTGGTCTCGACCGCCTCCTCGCCCTCGCGCCAACAATCGTAATCGGTGACCATTCCGAGGGTCGCGAGAGCTATTTCGGCCTCCCTCGCCAGCTTGGCTTCCGGCAGATTGGTCATCCCGATGATATCAAATCCAAAGTGCCGGTAGTAATGCGACTCGGCCTTCGTGGAAAAGGCCGGACCATCCATGCAGACGTAGGTTCCACCGTCGTGAAGGTTTGCCCCTTCCGCCCGTCCCGCTTCCGCCAAAATAGACCGCAAGCCGAAGCTGATGGGCTCGGCAAACCCAATATGGGCCACGATCCCTTCCCCGAAAAAGGTGTGGTCGATGCGCTGGCTCGTCCGATCGAAATACTGATCCGGCAGAACCACCGAGCGGGGTGGATATTCTTCCTTCAAACTCCCGACGGCGGTGGCACAGATCACCCAACGAACGCCCAAGGAACGGAGGGCCCAGAAATTGGCCCGATGGTTGACCTCGGTCGGGAGGATGGAGTGGTCTTTGCCATGCCGTGAAAGAAACCAAACCTGACGCCCCTCATACCTGCCGCCCACGAACTCGTCCGACGGATCTCCGAACGGGGTCGCGACCTTTCGCCTTTCCACCTCCTCAAGGCCGTCAAATCCTGAAACTCCGCTGCCTCCGATGATCCCGATCGCTGCTTGCATGGCCGCACCGTCCGTCATCTCCCCAGATCCGCCAAGGATCAAATCTCCGGGTCCTCACATCGTAGGCCATCCACCTTGGCAAGCTTCCGCGTTTTGTGCTTCACCGACCCGCCTGATCGTCACTACACGGACCTCGAGGAGGAAATCCGCACTGCTGGCGCTCGGCCATTCATGAACACCGGGGCATTTTTCAAATCCGGGAACCCTCATGATTCGGCCCCAGCGTCAATCCCCCTCTTCCTCGCTACCCCCTCAACTCCCACAATAAGGAGCACCCCAAGGCCCAGTGCCCCGAGTTGCAGCCAGACTTCCCCAGTCGAAAAATCGGGGAAACGCCAGTTTTCGTATCCCACGATTTTCTCCTTCACCTCGCCGCCCTTTTCAAAATTCTCGGTAATGCTGTCCTTCCAGGGCCAGATGATCGCCAGCGACCCGGCCACAAACCCGGTGATCACCGCCATGGCCTTGTCATGATGGTTTTCGAAAAGCCAGCCCAGCACCCGAGCCAGCACGAGCAAGCCAAGCACCGCCCCGATTCCCACCGGCATCAAAACAGGCAGGGCATCTCCAAGATTTCCTTCCCTCAGGGTGTTGATGGTGTCGAGTGCCACCAACTCGTAGTTTCCCATCAGGAGGAGGACAAATGACCCGCTCAAACCGGGGATGATCATGCTGCACATCGCAGCGATCCCGCAGAGCCCGAGGTAAACCGTCCCGGTATTCTCGGATGCCGGACTGAGAAAAGCCATCGAAACCGCCACCAGCATCCCAGCGACAAACAAGCCGATCACTCCGGGGGTCCAATTCCTAATCACCCGACCCACCGAGGGAATGGAAGCGGCGATGAGCCCGAAGAAAAGCGACCACACGACGGTGGGATGAGATTCGAAGCCCCATTTCAAGACCTTGGCCAAAGTCAGGATGCTTGCCGCCACTCCCAACCCGAGGGCGGTGAGAAAGCGGCCATCGATTTTGCGCCAAAGCTCGGACATCCGAAAGCCCAGCCCCATCTTGACGGCCTCCAAGTCAAAGGACTTCAGAGCCCCGATCAAACGCTCGTAGATCCCGGTGATCAAGGCGATGGTTCCGCCTGACACCCCGGGAACGACATTGGCCGCCCCCATGGCAAACCCCTTCAGGAAGGTGGCCAGATGTTCCTTCATGAGCGGCGCCTAGATGGAATCAATGAGCTCGTTCAAAGTCGCACTCGGGCGCATTGCGGCCGACAACTGATCCATGTCGGGCGCGTAATATCCCCCGATTACCACGGGACTGCCTTGGACTTGGTTGAGCTCTTTCAGTATCGCTTCCTCCTTGGATTCGAGTGCTTCGGCGATCGGCTTGAACTTCGTGGCCAGTTCGGGTGAATCGCTCTGGGAGGCCAGGGCCTTGGCCCAGTATAGAGCGAGATAGAAATGGCTGCCCCGATTGTCGATCTCGCCGCTCTTGCGCATCGGGCTCTTGTTGTTCAATAAAACGGAGGTGGTGGCCGCATCGAGGGTCGCTCCCAAGATCTTCGCTTCCTCGGTTCCGATGTGCTCCAAGGAAACGGCCAGGGCCAAAAACTCGCCGAGGGAATCCCAGCGCAGGTGGTTTTCCTGCACAAATTGCTGCACGTGCTTGGGAGCAGACCCACCGGCCCCGGTTTCAAATAACCCGCCGCCCTTCATGAGGGGCACGATCGAGAGCATCTTGGCACTCGTTCCGACCTCGAGGATGGGAAACAAGTCGGTCAGGTAATCCCGCAACACGTTGCCAGTCACCGAGATGGTCTCCTCCCCGGCCTTGAGGCGCAGAAGCGACTCCCTCGCAGCTTCGACCGGGCTGAGAATACGCAAGTCAAGCCCTTCGGTATCGTGCTCGCCGAGATACTCGCCCACTTTCTTGATCAATTCAGCGTCGTGTGCGCGGTCCTCATCGAGCCAGAAAATGGCGGGCGACCCGGTGGCACGAGCGCGGGTGACCGCCAGCTTGACCCAGTCTTGGATGGGCGCGTCCTTGGTCTGGCAGGCCCGCCAAATATCGCCTTCCTCGACCTCGTGCTCCAGCAAAGTTTCTCCGGCGGCGTTCACCACCCGGACCGTCCCGGCCGCGCCGATCTCGAAGGTCTTGTCGTGCGAGCCGTATTCCTCAGCCTTCTGCGCCATCAGGCCCACATTCGGAACCGTCCCCATCGTGGTGGGATCAAAGGCCCCGTGCTCCTTGCAGAAATCAATGGTGGCCTGATAAACCCCGGCATAAGAGCTATCGGGAATGATCGCGATCGTGTCGCGGGTCTTACCATCCTTGTCCCACATCTGGCCGGAATTACGGATCATGGCCGGCAGAGACGCATCAATGATAACGTCGCTTGGCACATGCAGGTTGGTGACCCCACGATCGGAATCAACCATCGCAAGGTCGGGACCTTCCTCGTAAGTGGCGGCGATGTCGGCCTCGATGACGGCCTTCTGATCCTCGGGCAGCTGCCCGATCTTGGCGACCAGATCACCAAAGCCATTTTTGAAATCAATGCCGAGCCCCTTGAGAACGTCGGCATGCTTCGCCAGAAGATCCCGGAAATAAACCTCGACCGCGTGACCAAAGATGATGGGGTCAGAGACCTTCATCATGGTAGCTTTCATGTGCAAGGAATAGAGAATTCCCTCGTCTCGGGCCGCCTTCGTTTGTTGTTCGAGGAAGCGGACCAAGGACTTCTTGCGCAGGCAAGTGGCGTCGATGATCTCCCCTTCCTGCAAGGCGAAGGAATCCTTCAGCAGGGTCACCGAACCATCCCGGGCGGTGTGCTCGATACGCACGGTCGTGGCCTCCGGAACGGTCACCGACTTTTCATTCGAGGCAAAATCGTCTGCTCCCATCGTGGCCACCCTGGTCTTGGAATCAGGCGACCAGGCCCCCATCGAGTGAGGATGGGCCTTGGCGTATTCTTTGACCGCCTTGGGGGCACGGCGGTCGGAATTCCCTTCCCGCAAAACCGGGTTGACCGCACTTCCCTTGACCTTGTCGTAACGGGACTTGATGTCTTCTTCCTCGGGAGTCGAAGGCGACTCGGGATAATCCGGCAGGTCGTATCCTTTCTCCTGGAGTTCGGCAATTGCGGCCTTCAGTTGAGGAACGGAAGCACTGATATTAGGGAGCTTGATGATATTGGCTTCGGGCGTCTTGGCCAGTTCACCCAGCTCAGCGAGATGATCACCGATCTGCTGCTCATCGCTCAAACGGTCCGGAAAAACGGCAATGATTCGGCCCGCCAATGAGATATCGCGCGTCTCCACGGCGATTCCCGACGTCTTGGTGAATGCCTTGATGATGGGCAAAAGAGACTGGGTGGCGAGAAAAGGGGCCTCGTCGGTGAGGGTGTAGATAATGGTTGGCTGGGACATGATCGCGGGCAGGGTTTAGGCGAAAGCCCGCCGCCGGTCAATGACTAGGCCCAACCTTTCGGGAGAGACAGGTCCCCCCGGGCCAAATCGAATCCATTCTCATTCGTCCGGCCAAGCACCGGAAGGTGATCCACAAGAAAGTGCTCCCGGAACCACTGGCCTCGGATCACCGTCCCATTCTGGCCGTGTGGAATCTGCGTGCCCATCGGTCCGCCAAAAAGCCGAAAAAGATACGATGAGAACCAACCCCGGACACTATGCCTTCTTGCTCCAAGGAGCCTCCACTTCAAGCGGATTACCATTGCGGTCGGCATATTTCACCACACCGTGAGCCATCCCGTATTCATAAACCTCCTTGGTCACCTTGACGTCGTAGCAACAATATTCGGCAATATTGAGAAGGTGTGTTTGATCTCCAGTCTTCTTGTAAAGCTGCCACCACTTCAAGGCATCGAGGCCGTCGGCGGTCTTGCTCGCATTTAAAGAAGCTTGGGCCACGGCATCGAGCTTGACGCGATGACCGAGAACATTCTCCAAATCGAGCATCATGTCGCAGTTCAAGGTCTGGGTCGCGAGATCATACACGGTGTAGGCCTGCAGGACCGGGTAGTCGAACTGCACATGGTTGAAACCAACCACCAGTTCCGCCTTGACCAGTTGTTCCACCAACTCCGCCACGTTGTCCTCATCAAAAATATGGTATTTCCCAGTCTCGGTCGAATAGGTTACCCCAACCGACATTCCCATTTTATCTTTATGGGCCGATCCGCCTACATCACCAAAACTTCGCTGGGTCTCGAGGTCAAAATACACAATTCCGGGCACCCCTCGGTGATACGGGATGCCTCCCCACCCCGCAAGGATCACTTCACCGACCGGAGCATCTCGTCGTAAATCGGGCCCACTTCCGGCCACACCAACCAGAAGCTGGCCAACAACAGGGCCAAAAAAGCCAACGCATACCAGGTCACCCTCCGCCCGTCGAGGGGCTGCGATCTCACTTCGAATCCACTCTGCCAGTCCCACAAGAGCACCCCCTTTTTGAGCCCGAACCAAAGGCTGAGGAGATGCCCCAGTAGCATCAGGAAAAACTCCCCCATCCCCATCCCCAGAATCCACACCCGCAGGGACCGGATGAAGGCCTGGCCCGTCGTCAGCGGGCGCCCATCCAAATTCTCGACCCGCATCCGCAAAAGCCACTTCCCGGGAGTCCAACCGATCGATCCCAACAGAGCCGCTTCGATCAAAATCGCCGGCAGCACCGTGCCAATGATCAGCCAAACCGAGGGCACCTGCCCCTCCTCCGGCAATAAAGGAACTCCAGACAATCGCTTCACCGCAGTGACAAGCAGGGAGTAGAGAAAAAAATCGAAAAAACGGGCCCCGAACCGACGCCATGCTCGAAAGGGCTCCCGCCTGATCTCGGCCACTTGTGAGACTTTCAGCTTCTTTTCCGCAAACTCGCCCGCCAGCAATTCCACCCGGGACGCCTCCAACCATCCCTCGGCCCCTTCATGCCAAACCCGGGTCTCGCGACCGACCTCGCCATCCGCGATCATTTCCCGGACTTCGTAGTCCTCGAAAGGCCCCTCCTTTTTCCCATCACGTATGATCCAGAATACCATGCCACTAAAGATTTCGCAGGGATTTCGCCGGGTCACGGAAAGCCGCCATCAAGGCCGGGATAAGAGCGGCAAACAAACACAAGATCACCGCCACCAAGCAAATCACCCCCAACTGCGCCCAATCGGTGTAGGCCGGCAATTGCGCCATGCCGTGAAACTCGGCCGGGAACGGATCGACCCCGAAAACATTCCGAATCACCCACATCACCCCCTCCCGATACCGGATCGCCAAAAGCCCCAGCCCCAGCCCCAGCAGGGCACCTCCCACTCCCACCACCACCCCCTGGTAAACGAAGACCCGCACAATCTGCGAGGGCGTGGCACCCAGCGCTTTCATCACCCCGATCTCTTGACGCTTCTGCACCGTGACGGTGTACATCACCGCCATGATGCTGAAGGCCGATAGCAGGGTGATGAAGGAAAGAGCAAAGCTCATCATGATTTTTTCCGTTTTCACGAGTTGGAAGCGATCGGCATGCATCGTCATCCAACTCTGCACGATCCAGTCCGGCCCGAGCATGGCCTGCACCTCGCTCTCGAACTCCGCCGCCTGATAAGGATCCGCGATCCGCAAACCGATCGAATCGACCGCTCCCTGCAGGCCCTTCAACTCCATCCCAATTTCCACCGGGATAAAAAGGTCGGGCCCCTGCGAACGCTCGCTCACTTTGTAGACCCCCTGCACCTTCAAGGTCTTGGGCAACACGAATTCCTTGATGTTACGGAACTCCTCATTATCCGCCTCTTCCAGATCAAGGTCCCGCAACCTCGCCAGTTGCGCCAGGACCGCCGCCTCGGTCCCCGCCTCGAAGACCGCAATCTCGCCCTCGATCCGCAAAGGCAACCCAAGAAGGTCAAGAATCCCGCGAATCAGCTCCCGCTCCACCTCGCGCATCGGTTCCCCGTCTTCGAAAACCGGACCCGACGGCGTCTCCACCTGACGAGCCAATAATGCTCCCAGAGCCCCTCGTTGCGTTCGCAAACGGTCAACCGGCACTCCTTCCTCACCGTCATTCCTGCCCTGAAACATCTCGCGGCAGGCTTGTTCGAACGACTCGAAGGTCCCGGAATACAAATCCCACGCCCGGTCAGCCGGAAGACCGTAAACCCGCATCACCTCGTCCAAGTTGCTGGCCGCCACCAAGCGCACCTCGTCGCCCGGACTCACCCCAAGAGCATCGGCAAGCTGACTCGAAATCACGGCGAGGCGATCTCCGTAGATTTCTTCGGTCGCAATGGGATCGAGTTCAGGCAATTCCCCTTCGCTACCCTCCAAGAGGTCAAGCGGCGGTGCCGCCATGGCATCGTCGATGGGCGGGTTGAAATCAACCGAGCTCTCGGGATAGTCCGGGTCGAGAAGCCCCTCCAGAGCCCTGATCTGCCCTTCGTTCTTGGTATTGAAAGCCCGAAAATAGACCGGTCGCTGCCACCGCTGCGAATCCAACAAGGCAAATCCTTCCACCAAGGCATAAGCACTCTTGATCCCGGCTTGCTCCGCCAGCCAAGCCTCTTCTTCCTCCCAGTTGAAAAGACTCCCCTCCCTCGAGTAGAGTGAAAGATGCGGGGACTGCCCCAACAGGGTGTCCTTGAGATGACGCTCGAATCCGTTGTGGACCGACAAAACCACGATCAGGACCATCACCCCGAAAGCAACTCCCAACAAAGAAATCAAGGTGATGACCGAAACGAAGGTGCGCAGCGGATTCAGATACCGCAGGGCAAGGGTCCAACTAAATGACTTCAAGACACCGGTTGTCTAACGCCTCCCCTCCCAAGCCGCAACTCCACACTTCACACCCACCCTCCAAACCGCCATCCTTCTCTCGTCATGATCAAGTTTCTCCACACCCGCATCCGAGTCTCCGACCCCGCGACCTCCATCGCCTTCTACGAAAAAGTCGGCTTCAAACTCGGCCAACAAAAGAAATCTCCCCAGGGCAACGAACTCGCTTTCATGCACCTCCCCGGAAACGACCATTTCCTCGAGCTGACCTACTCGCCCGATTACGAGGTGACCTTCCCCGAGGACCTCATGCACACCTGCGTCGGCGTGCCCAATATCATCAAATACTGCGGGGACCTCGAGGAACGAGGGATCGAAATCTGGCCCGACGGCTGGCGCGAGAAATTCTCGTCCGGCGAACGCAAGATGGCCTTCATCACCGACCCCGACGGATACGAAGTGGAAATCCTCGAAGTCGACTAACCCCTTCACCCAATTCACCTAGTAACCCATCCCCCATGCACCTCCTGATCGACAATTCCAACACGCGGACCAAGTTCGCGCTCGATCAGGACGGTCGGCTTTCCGAGTGGCGGGCCACCATTCCGACCGCCGAACTTTCGCCCGAGTCACTCGACAAGGCCCTTGCAGGCCAAGCCTTTACCCACCTCACCCTCTGCTCGGTGGTCCCACGGTTGGCCGACCTGATGGAAGCCCACTTCACCGGCCCCCTCCACCGGATTTCACACCGTTCCCCACTCCCCATTTCGATCGACTATCCCGAACCCGAAAAGATCGGAGCCGACCGCCTTGCCAATGCCACCGCCGCCGTAATCAGACAAAAACACCCCGCTATCGTGATCGATTTCGGAACCGCGGTGACCTTCGATGTGATCTCAGCCGACACCTCCTACCTCGGTGGGGTCATCGCTCCCGGGACCGCCTCCCTGCGCGACTACCTTCACAAAAAAACGGCCCTTCTCCCAGCCATCCAACTCGAGGAACCGACCTCCGCGATCGGGCGCAGCACGGCCGAGGCGATGCAAATCGGGGCGGTCATCGGATACCGCGGTCTGATCCGCGAGATCCTCGCCGCCATTCGTGCCGAACTCGTCGGCAAGCCCGCCATCCTTGCCACCGGAGGCGATGCCGCCCTGATCGCCCAAGGGCTTCCTGAAATCGAGGAAATCGACCCGGACTTGACGATGAAAGGGATTCAGGTCATCGGACGGTCGGCCCATTCACTGAGAACTCTCACGCCCTAGGGCCACAAACCAAAACCCCACCAAATTCCATGAGTGACCACACCCTCGCCATCGGCATCGACTTCGGAGGCACCTCCGTGAAAACCGGCGTCCTGCAACGCGGAACCGTGATCGAGGAAGCCCCGCGCATCGATACCCAGGAATTCGAGTCGGCCCGCCCCCTCATCGAGCGCATCAACGAAACCTGCGATGACCTCCGCTCGCGCCACCCCGGCATCGAAGCCATCGGAGTGGGCATGCCCGGCTTCGTCGACTTCCCCACCGGCATGGTCCACAACCTCACAAACGTGAAGGGATGGCAGCGGATTTACCTTAAGCGCGAACTCAACGAACTGTCCAAACTCCCCGTGACGGTGGAAAACGACGCCAACTGCATGGCCTACGCCGAGTGGAAACGCGGCGCGGGGCGGGGAATGCGCAACCTCGTCGCCCTGACCCTCGGCACCGGCGTGGGAGGCGGACTGGTGGTGGAAAACCGGCTCGTCCGCGGTGCCAACTACGTCGCCGGAGAACTCGGACAGACTTCCATCGACTACCAGGGTCCGGCCGGTGCCTACGGCAACCGCGGTTCGCTCGAAGACTACGTCGGTAACCAGCAAATCACCGACCTCGCTCACCAATCCTTTGCCGAAGCTGGCAAAACGCGCGACCGCTCGGAATGCACTCCGGCCCACCTCTCCGACCTCGCCGAGGCCGGTGATGCCGTGGCCCTCAAAGTCTGGGACGCCGTGGCCGGCATGCTTTCCACTGCCCTGATGAACTGCTGCTGGCTCCTCAATCCCGAGGCCATCATCATCGGTGGCGGGGTGGCCCAGGCCGGCTCGGTCCTCTTCGGGCCCCTCGAGAAACACCTCCGCGACCAACTGAGCGCCCCCTTCAAGGAAAACCTCCGCATTCTCCCGGCCCGCTTCAGCAACGAGGCCGGCATCGTGGGGGCCGCCACCCTCGCGCTCGAGGAAGCCGGCTTCAAGATCGACGGCTAGCAAGGACGGAACCTGAGCCTCCGCCTCCACCGCGACCGGGCCTACACCTCGACCCAGCTTCTGCATCCGCCGTACTTCTTTTGATAAGGGAAGCGCATCGGCTCGGGCAGTTTCTCGACCTCGACGTAGGCCACGTGGATGCTCCCCGAGGCCATCCCCTTGCCTTCCCAGAAGAAGCGATCCCGAATGGTCTCCTCAGTCAGAATGTGCCGGTCCGCCAGGGCCGCCACTGCATCCCAATCGGTCAGGGTCACCGCCTTGGTCACCCTGACCTTTGAGGTGATCACGACTTCCTCACCCACCGTCCACTCCGGCTTCGCCACCACATCGGGCACTTTGACGTGATCGCCCTGGGCGTGAAAGCGGGTCGGGAAGAGGAGAAACTCCTCATGGGCAAAGGAAAACCCCTCCCGCCCCTCGTGGATCCCACCCTTGCGCAGAATCACGGTCTGACGCCCCGACTCCAGCGCCTCGCACACAACATCCCATTCCTTGAAAGCAATCATGCCGAAACCAAAAGCGAAAATCCCGGCAGTGAAAATGCCAAAGTCGCTTGTTCCTGAGAGCGGAGGTCCTCAGCATGCTCCCGAGACGAGCGCAAATGAGGGAGATGAGTTGCTCTGATTTTTCGCTTTCGGTCTTTTCATCCTCGCATTTGCCTTCTTTCTTCCCCCCGTGTCCGACACCCAAAGCCTCCTCTTCCCGCTCGGTGACCTCACCCTGCGCGGTGGCGGCCGCATTCCCGCGGCCCAGCTGGCCTATGCCACCTGGGGAGAACTGAACGCGGACCGCTCGAATGCCATCCTCGTCTTCCACGCCCTCTCCGGCACCCAGCACCTTTCGGGACAGCATCCCGATCCCCCTCCCGGTTGCGACTTTTGGTCCATGGAACTCCACGAAGGCTGGTGGTCCAGCATGGTCGGCCCCGGCAAGGCCATCGATTCCGACCGCTTCTTTGTCATTTGCGCCAACTATCTCGGTGGATGCTACGGGTCTTCCGGACCGGCGACCCTCAATCCGGAAACCGGAAAGCCCTATGGTTCCTCCTTCCCCCACCTCAACGTGGCCGACATTGTCGACGCCCACCTCCCGCTTCTCTCGCACTTTGGGATCGAGCAACTCCACTCCGTGATTGGACCATCGGTCGGCGGTCTCTGCGCCCTCACCTTCGCTACCCGCCATCCCGACCGAGTCTCCCGCGTCATCCCCATCGCCAGTGGGTTCAAAACGACCGTTCTCAACCGACTGATCCTCTTCGAGCAGATCCTCTCGATCGAGAACGATAAACACTTCAACGGGGGCGACTACTACGAATCGGAGTTCCCTCGCATCGGCCTCGCGCTGGCCCGCATGATCTCGCACAAGACCTTTGTTCACCTCGACACCTTCGAGCGACGGGCCCGACGCGACCTCGTTCACGAGGAGGAGATGCTCTCTTGGTATCAGGTCCGAGACACCTTCCAGAGCTACATGCTCCACCAGGGGAAGAAATTCACCGAACGCTTCGACGCCAACACCTACCTCCGCATCATCGACATGTGGTCCCGCTACCATGCCGTGACCGAAGGCGATGCCGAAACCCCCGCCGAGCTCTTCGCCCGCTCGCGCGAGGCCAACCACCGCTTCCTTGTCTTTTCCATCGACTCCGATTTCTGCTTCTACCCCGAAGAACAAGCCGAACTGGTCAAGCATCTCGAGGACGCCCACGTGGATACGATGCACATCACGGTGCACTCGATGAAAGGCCACGATTCCTTCCTCCTCGAACCCGAACTCTACACTCCGCACATCCGCGAACTCCTCGCCGATTGAAAAAGTGCGAATCGGATCGCCTTGAAGATCAAACGATAGACGTTCCGTCGCCTCACCTTGACCCGGGCCTCCCACGCGTTCCAGTCGGCTCGTTCCAAGCGATCCAGCGTTTCCCGTCCGATCAGAGCCGGCAACACCGTGGCAAAGCGCAAACGGCTGCCATTGAGGGCCTCGGCATAACGCCCCGCCCGTTCCAGGCCATCCCGGGCCTCCTCAATCCATCGTTGCCGTTCCGCCAGCAAGCCCTCCTTGTTCCCGCCCCCCGGCAGATAGCATCGCCCGTTCTCCCAGTCCTCAGGCACGTCCCTCAGAATGTTGATCAACTGCAAACTCCGCCCGTAGTCTCGCCCCCAAGCCATCATCTCCTCCGGCGAGGCCCGCGCAAATCCCGGGTCCACCCCGAAGCCGATCTCGGTCCAGAATTCGCCCACACAGCCGGCCACCTGATAGGTGTAGTGCCGCAATTCCCCGTCGCCCTCCAAACCCACCACGCCCTCGCTTTCAAACCGATCCAAATCCCATCGTTGTCCCTCGGTAATGATCCCGACCACTTTCCTGACCGATTCCTGCTGCCACTCCGGCAACTCCTGCAAACCCGCCACGCATTCATCGAGACGGGAAAGCAACACCCGTTCTCCGTCGGACAAGCCGGGAGCCTCCGGCAGGGCAAACCGCTCCCCGCCATTGATCCAATCCACGAAAGCCGCCAACAATTCCCGCCTTTCCTCCACCGTCCAATCCCCCGCATCGGCAATGGTGTCACTTGCCCTCGCCAACAGATACCCCAGACTCACCGGAGCCCGAAAGGCCTTGGGCAAAAACCGCAAACTCAGATAAAACGACCGCGAAACTTCCTTCAAAACCCCCGTGGTTAGTCCCGGCTTTTTCTTCACTTCGCTACCCTCCATTTTTTCCCCGCGACTCACAACCCAATAACCCAATCCCCCCCTTGCACCTCTACCTCCACATCCCCTTCTGCCACCGGATCTGCCCCTACTGCTCATTCTACAAGCACACCCCCGGCAACACCCACCTCGGAGCCTTCGTGGAGGCCTTGATCACGGAAGCACACTTCTACCGGGACCGGAATCTGCCTCCCCTCAAAACGATCTACTTCGGCGGCGGCACGCCCTCGATGCTCTCTCCGACCCACCTCACCCGCCTCTTCGAGGGCCTGCGCGAAACCTTCGATTTCGCCCCCCTGCAGGAGGTGACCTTGGAAGCCAACCCCGCCACCTTCACCGCCCGCACCGCCCAACTCTACCAGAATCTCGGCGTGACCCGCGTTTCCCTGGGAGTGCAATCCTTTCTCGGACCACACCTCGAAACCCTCGGCCGCGAGCACACCCCGATGCAGGCCATCCAATCGGTGCACCTCCTCCGCGAAGCCTCTTCGCTCGAGATCAACCTCGACCTCATGTTCTCCCTGCCGGGACAATCCCTTCTCGATTGGGAAGACACTCTGACTCAGGCTCTCGCCCTGCAACCCGAACACCTTTCGGCCTACAATCTCACTTACGAGGAGGACACCGCCTTCTTTGAGAAATTTCAGTCAGGCGAATACCGGGACGATCCCGACCACAACGCGGAAATGTTCACCCTGGCCGACGAGATGCTCACCGCCGCCGGGTATGAACATTATGAGACTTCCAACTACGCCCTTCCCGGCCGACGTTCAAAACACAATGAGGGATACTGGCTGGGCAACGACTACCTCGGGCTGGGGCCATCCGCGGTTTCCACCTTGAACCGGACCCGACACCAAAACATTCCCGACACCGCGGCCTACCTCCAACGCATCGCCGCCGTGGGTCACGCCCAGGACGAGATCGAAATCCTCGACGACGAAGCATGGCGGTTGGAACGCCTCGCCCTCCAACTCCGCACCACCGAAGGCCTGCCGTTGCAATACCTCCCCGCAGAGACCAAGCTGACCCACCTCGCCCACCTCGTCGAAAAAACCGAAACCCACCTCCGCCTTGTCGGCGAAGGACCACTCCTCGTAGATTCGATCGCGACCGAACTTCTTTAACACCTCCTCATGAAACCCCACCATTTTCTCTTCTTTGCCTGTCTCCTGATGGTCTCGCATGACTCCCGAAGTCAGGAGTTGTTTGTCAACCCGATTGGCGAGGGAGCTGATCCATGGGTGATCCGGGATCCCAGG
>JALQTQ010000340.1 GCA_023263995.1 Akkermansiaceae bacterium
CCAAAGCCTCGAGCGCGCCGGTGAGCCGGAGGCGGTGGTGGCCTAGGCCTCACCGATCAACCAAAAGGTGGCGACATAGACGGGATCGTCCCCGTCCCCCTCTTCCCCAAGGTTGCTGATCTCCTTCTCGATCTGCCACCCGGTTTCGGCCAGCATCTTCCGAAGCGCCACATCAGTGAAGAAGCGCAGCCGCTGCTCGGTTTCCTCCCGACGCACCACCTTGCCCTCGGCATCCTTCAGGGTGTAACGATGCTTCCGCACCAAGCTCCCGCTCTCCTCGCGAAGTCGGTGCCGGGTCTCCAACACGCCCTTCGCCCCGCCCGGCAGGTCGATCTCGCGATCGGGATACCATCGGTTCTCCGGCAGGTCCCCCGACAGCTCGGCCCACGGAAAAAACAAGGTGAGATACAGCCGTTTACTCTGCTCCCGCAGTCGCTCCAACTGCCTGCGGGGATCGGGAAAGAGTTGGAAAGTGAAGGCCGGAATGACGATGGACTCATACCCCCCTTCCCGCTGATGGTCCTGCCAGGCCTCCTCGATCACCTCTGCTTCCGGGAAGCGGGCCCGGGAAAGGACCACCATCTCGGGCGACAGCTCGAGCCCGATCACCTCATGGCCCGCCCGCACCAAGGGGCCGAGCAAGCGACCCGACCCCGACCCGACATACAGCGAAGGCCCCGGCTCCGCCGCCAAAAAGTCCGCCACCAAGGCCCCTTCGTCGGGCGCGTCCTCGGCCTCCCAGAACAAGTCATGCCACTCGGCCTCAAATCCCGTATAACCCTTCATCATTGGTCCTCCTTGTTGGTTTCGACCGCTGTTCCGCCCGCCTCATCGAGCACGAGCGCATGAAGGGTCAACGGGCCCTCCAGCTTCTCGCCATCCGCCAGCACCGGCGAGAGCTGCCCACCCGGCGTTTCCTTGAAAAGAATGACGGCATTCTCTCCATGGGTCTTCTTGAAATCCTCCACCGTGAAGATGTCGGTGATCGAGGTCGCCTTCATCTCGGCTCCCTGTCTTACGAGGGAACTCAGTTCGCTGAAGCGCGGTCCTCCCAGGAAGCAGAAGCGCCCCCGCATGTGGCTGGCCACCGCCTTCTGATGATGGGCTCCAACATCAGCCGGGGTAATCTGCCAAACCTTGGCCTTGCCGAAGCGATGCTGAAATTCTCGGACCGCCAAAGAGTTCACTTCGTTGTTCGGGGTGGCCGCCACGAGATGCCCGAGCCCGGCAAAGTCGATCTCCTCCTCGGCATACTCCGACAAGATATTGGCCCGCACCGCCTGCAAGCCGTCCAACCGCGCCGCCGCCACCTTCTCGAACCGCGTGTCCAACAGGAGGCAATGATGCCCCTCCTTGACCAGCCCTCTCGCCACCACCCGGATCCAGGGATCGGCACCCGCAAAGAGAATCCCGGTCGGGTTGGCATCGGACAACCCGAGACGGCGAGCCAGCGGGGCCGCCAGCAGGCCGTAAAATCCCACCGTCCCCAGGATGACCAAAAAGACGAGCGGCACCAACTCGCCTGCCTGCTTCGCCAGCCCGGCATACATTTCATTGTCGGGATGCTCCCCCGCCACCTTGGTGATCTGGAGAGCGAAGACCGAGGTCACGGCTGCCGCCACGATTCCACGGGGAGCCAGCAGGGCCAGAAAGAGACGCTCGCGCCAGTTGGTTCGCTTCGATCCCCAGTTGGCCAGAAAGACCGCCGCCGGCCGTACCAACAAGATCAGCACCAGCAGGAAAAGCATCCCCTCGCGCCAAATCGACTCCAATTCCGCCACTCGGATGCGCCCGGACAACATGAGAAAGAGGAGGGAAATGATGAGCACCCGCAGGTTCTCCTTGAACTCTAGGATGTGCCGCACCGACACCCGCTTCTGGTTGGCCAGGGCCACCCCGAGCACCGTCACGGTGACGAGCCCGGCTTCATGCTGGATGGCATTCGACGCTGCAAAAGCCACCCCGACCAGCGCCAGGAAAAACATCGTCTCCAGAAAGTCGGGAATGAAATGTCGCGCCATCGCCATCTCGGTGAGCTTGGCCAGGCCCCAGCCCAACCCGCCACCCACCACCAGGGTCTTCACCACCGCCAGGGCCACATTGTCCCATCCCTGGCCGAGCCCGCCCTCCTGGATCAAAATGAAAACCAACACCGCCAGCACCGCCCCGATGGGATCGACGACAATGCCCTCCCACTTCACGATCGAGGCCACCTTGCGCCGCGGCTTGATCAACCTCAGCAAGGGCGCCACCACGGTGGGACCGGTCACGGTGAGGATCGCCCCCAGCAGGGCGCAGATCAACCAGTCGTATCCCATCACCCACCGGGCCCCCAACGTGGCCAGGGCAAAGGAATAGACCACCCCCAGGGTGCACAACTTCAACACCGGCGTGCCGGCCTCGCGCAGCTCCGAAAACTTCAGGGTCAGCCCACCCTCAAAAAGAATGATGGCCACAAAGAAACCCACCAGACTCAACAAGGCCGATTCGCTGGCGAGGTAGTTGTCGATCCTCGTCCCGGTGGCCTGCGACAAGGCAAAGCCAAAGACCAGCAGAAGCAGGATGGAGGGCAGTTTAAGCCGCCACGCCACCCACTGTGCCACCACTCCGAGCAGCAGGAGAAAGGCAAGGTAGGCCAGCAGACTCATCCCCGCCAGCATGTCCCCGCCCTGCCCACAAGCAAGCCCCGGGTTGTCTTGCCTCAGTTCGTTCTCGCAAAAAGATCACGACGGAGTCGATCCACCCCCCTAACCGGTCCCACTGCTTCGCCGGAAATTCCCTCAGCCTCAAGGGCAACCCAGCTATCGTAGCCCCGATGTCCTCACCCATCAGGGATGGATTCATCCTGGTGGCGAAAACACCGAAAATAACCAACAAGGACCAGCGAGAAATGACACGACCTCCGCTCAATCCTTACCAAGGCAGCGGGAAGGCGGCATTGAAGGCGAAGACCCGTCCGCGGATCTCCGCGAGCTTGGTCTCGTCCTCGCGCGCTTCCAGGGCCTCGTTAATGAAGGCCGCGACCTGCTCGACGTCGCCTTCCTTCATCCCCCGGGTAGTGACCGCCGGAGTCCCGATGCGAATCCCACTCGGCTTCATCGGCCCAGCCTCGTCAAAGGGAATGGAATTCTTGTTCACAGTGATCCCGACCTTGTCGAGGGTGTCGGACACGATGGAGCCGTCCAGTCCGACCGGGCGCAGGTCGACCATGAAGACGTGATTGTCGGTGCCGCCGGAAACAATGCGGTAGCCG
>JALQTQ010000341.1 GCA_023263995.1 Akkermansiaceae bacterium
AGATTGCCACAGTGTCAAAGAGCCTGGCAAAGCCCCCAACCCATTTGTTTTCAAAACAATCGGCAAAGAGAACGAAGCGGATGGGGCGAGGACAGGCCGCCGAAAGCACAAAGGCGTCGATGTAGCTCATGTGATTCGGAGCCAACAGCACCCCACCCTTTCGCGGGATCTTGTCGATTCCGAGCACCTTGATCTTATAAATCGAGCGAAAGACCCCAAGAAAGACCAGCCGAATGAAATCCTTGGGTAAGAGCCGGAAGGTCGAAAGGGTGACCCACCCGCACACGATCGCCGCAATGAGGAACTGCCCCATCACCGGAATGCCACAAAGCTTCAGTAGCCCCTGGAAGACCACCGCAAAGACCCCCGCCAGGTTGATGCAAAGGTTGGAGGCCGACAGCATCAACCCGCGCTCGGATTCCTCGAGCCGATCCTGAAAGAAGGCATTGAGCGGCACCAGCAACATCGAGGCTCCGGCCCCGGCCAACGCCAGGAAAAAGCGCACCCCGGGATCGCCCCACGGAATCACGCCCAGGGAGACCATCGACACCGTCATGATGAGGCCCCCGATCACCACGAGCCCCATTTCGTTTGAACGACGGCACACCCAGCTGGCCACGAAGCTTCCCACCACGATTCCCACCACCACTGGAATCCACACCAGAACGGTTTCCATTCCAAATCCACCCACGCCGCCCACCATTTCCTGGGCCCGCTGGATCAGGAGAAACTGCAAAAAGCCCCCAAAGCCCCAGAAAAAGGCAATCCCGAGGGCACACCGCCTCATCGCCGGCTGCTCCCACAATTTGCCCAAATCCCCAAAATGACGGAAAGCGAGGGACCACGAATAGCGCTCCCGGGTTTTGGCCTCGGTCGGCTGAATGGCATAAGCCAGGACAATCGACAACACCGCCCCCACCAGCAACCAAGTCACTGGCACGAGCGCCGCCATCCACGGTCCCTTCCCTTCCTGCACCCCCCAAAGATCAAACCAAAGTCCCCCGACAATTTGTCCGGTGACAATTGCCAACACCACCGTGCCCTCGAGCACTCCATTGGCAAAGCCCAGCCGCCGACTCCCCACCAATTCCTTAACCACCCCCATCTTGGCCGGGCTGAGCAGGGCCGACTGCACCGCGAGCAGAAAGAAGGCAAAAATCACCCACCACAACGCCACCGCACCGAACTTCTCGCCCGAAGCCGCCCCCAGCCACAATCCCCCCGCCATGAGCAAGACCACCCCGAGTTGGAACCAGGCTGACCACCGAATCACGGCACTCTTGGCAAACCGGTCACCCAACCAACCGGCCGTCGGCGCAAATAGAATGAAGGGTAAGGGAATCAGGAGCCCAAGGACATGCTCGACCCCCGCAAACCCCTCGCCCATCGAGGCCAGCGCCACCCCCAGCGAAATGAGGACAAACTTGGTGAAATTATCGTTAAAAGCATTGGTCGACTGCATCCCAATCAGGGACCAAAAGGACCGCCACTCTCTCTTGCCGGGAATCATGCTTTTTTCACTCACGGCCGCAGGATGAGGTCGATGACGCCTTTCAATAAAATCGATTCTTTATTTCCGGCCATCATTTCAATCGATGGAAAATCTACCGTCCAACGGCAGCCATTGATCTCTTCCGTGCTGCCTTGATGGTGTTTTTCATCAACATCGCAATCGTCATGGGCCCCACTCCTCCGGGCACCGGAGTGATGGCGGAGGCCTTCCGGGCCACTTCCTCGTAGGCCACATCACCGCACAAGCGATACCCGCGCTTCGCCGCCGGATCGTCGACCCGGTTGATCCCAACATCAATCACCACCGCGCCCTCTTTGACAAAATCAGCCTTGATCATTTCAGCGATGCCAACGGCCGCCACCAGGAGGTCGGCCCGACGACAAACCGCCGCCAGATCCTTGGTCCGGGAATGTGCCACCGTCACGGTGGCATCGCTACCCCGCGCCATCAAAAGCAAGGCCATGGGCTTGCCCACGATCATGCTGCGTCCCACCACCACCGCTTCCGCGCCCCGGGTCTCGATGCCAGCGGCTTCAATCAGCCGCATGCACCCGGCAGGGGTGCAAGGCACAAAACCATCCTCATCCTCGAGAGCAAGTCGGGCCACATTCTCCGGATGAAAGCCATCGACATCCTTCCCCGGATCAATGGCCCGCACGATTGACTCCTCGTCGATCTGCGGTGGCGGCGGCGACTGGACTAGAATTCCGTGGATGCTTTCGTCTTGGTTGAGTCGACGGACCACCTCGAGCACTTCTGCTTGGGTCGCTTGGGCCGATAATACGATTTTTTCGGAGTGCAGTCCCAGTTCTCCGCACTGCCGCACCTTGGCGTTCACATACACCTGGCTTGCCGGGTCTTCGCCCACCAAGACCACGGCCAATCCCGGCGTCACTCCTTGCGCTTTCAATTCGGCAATCTCAGCCGCACATTCGGCGAGGACATCCGCCGCCACTTTCTTTCCGTCGATGATTCTTGCCATAATTCCTTCCGGTTGCTGGTGATACCTTTCGTGAGAAAATCCTCAAGCCAAAGCACCAACTCAGGTCTTCCGGGCCACCCGCTCGATTGGACCGCAGTCTTTTCGTTTGCGCAAAGGACTTTTTGATCGCCTGACCTTCCCGCTTTCTTTTAGCTTGCCCCAATGAAAAGCGCTCTTTTCTTCGCGGCCCTCCTCCCGTTTTCAGCCTCCGCCAATGATTGGCCACAGTGGCGTGGCCCCGACCGCACCGGACTTTCGGCCGAAAAAGGAATCATCAAGTCTTGGGAAACAAGCCCTCCCAAGCTTCTCTGGAATGTCGAGGGGGCGGGCCGCGGGTTTTCCTCGGTTTCCATTTCCGAGGGCGTCCTCTACACCACTGGAAACTTTGAAGGTGATCAAACCGGCCAGGGCGTCAGCGCCTTTTCCGTCAAGGACGGAAAACTGCTCTGGCAAACCACGGTCACCGACTTCGTTCCAAAACACGGTTACCAAGGTGCCCGCTCAGCTCCCACGGTGGATGGCGACCAACTCTATGTGACCACTTCCAACGGCGTCATTGCCTGCCTCGACACCACCGGCAAGCTGGTCTGGTCCAAGGACTTCAAAAAAGAATGGGACGGAAAGATGATGTCTGGCTGGGGCTATTCCGAGTCCCCACTCGTCGATGGCGAATGTGTGGTCTGCACCCCCGGCGGAAGCGATGCCTTCATGGTCTCGCTCGACAAAAAAACGGG